>CAZCCS010000042.1:0-11320 GCA_964497005.1 uncultured Acidimicrobiaceae bacterium
GGCTCGACTGGTGGGATCAGGTTGAACCAGCCGGTGGTGGGCATGGCCACAGATCCTGTTACGGGGGGCTACTGGTTGGTCGCTTCCGACGGAGGTGTCTTCTCGTTCAACGCGCCGTTCTACGGGTCTATGGGCGGAACTCGGCTGAACCAGCCGGTCGTTGGTATCGCAGCGGCTCCCCAAGGTGGCGGTTATTGGCTGGTGGCTCGTGACGGTGGAGTGTTCAGCTTCGGTCCGGGTGCGGGGTTTTTTGGCTCCACTGGTGGCATCAGGTTGAACCAGCCGGTGGTGGGCATGGCTGCAGATCCTGTTACGGGGGGCTACTGGTTGGTTGCTGCCGATGGCGGGGTGTTTGCTTTCAACTCGCCGTTCTTTGGATCGCTCGGTTCGCTGCGTCTCAATCAGCCCGTAGTCGGAATGACCGCGCCGTAATTCCGGCAGCATCCTCCATCACGCCTCAGTCGGGACCCTCCACCGATCAGCCACCAGAAGGGCGACGTTGGGGGCTCGCGGAGCAGCCGTCGGCGGGGAGAGGGAGGAGTGGAATGAGCCTGAAGCGGCTTTACGTTCTGGACGGCCATTCCGCTTTGTTGTGGAGGCGTGGGTGTCCAGCGTTGACCGGCGGATGGCCGTCGATCGAGCTTGGTCGGTGGCTCGCGGTGACGAGGTTCTGCTCGCCCAGTCTGGACTCCCCCCAATCGGCGCTTTCCGGCGATGCCCCAGTTCGATACGAACGCGCGGCCGGGGGCAGGACACTGCATCCGCTGGCCCAGTCCAATCCCCCGGCTGAACGTTTTGTGTGCTCGCTTGGACCTTGCGCACCTCCTTGCTGACCACCACTGTCGCTGACACCGAGCTCTGGTTGGGCGATGCTCTTGCTTCGAATGCGTCTGTGGCGATATTCGGGGTGCTCGTGAGGGCTGCCGCTGGATCCGAGGCGCACCCGTTTATGGCTTGATGTTGAGGTTGATATGGAAGATGTTGTCTGGGTCGTAGCGCCTCTTGAGGTCGACGAGGCGCTCCCAGTTTGGTCCGTAGGCAGCTCTGGCCCGGCTCGTCTCGTCGGCGTCCAGGTAGTTGACGTAGACGGCGTCGGACATGAAGGGCGCAAGTGAACCGAAGGTCTGACGGGCCCAGGCGATGTTGGCTTCGTCGTCGGCCGGGTCGGTCCACACGGCTGTCATGACCAGGTTGTAGCCGGGCTGGCGGTGCGGAAACGCCGTGTCGGTCGGTGCGATCTTGGTCATCCGGCCGTGGAAGTGCTCCACCCCGATGCTGCTCATCGCCGACGGTGTTTGTTTAAACGCGTCGACCATTACGGCCACGGCTTCGTCGGACATCTCGCGGAAAAAGGCGGAGCGCCAGTAGTTACGCGCCCCCCGGGGATACCCCGCGTCGAAGAGCGTGTTCATGGTGGGATAAGGGAGCGAGCCGATCGTGTCGACGAGCACCGGGGCAGCTGAGCGCAGGGGACGGAGGTCGGCCTCCGCATGCGACGCTTCGCCACAATGGCAGGTGGCAATGGCCGAAATCTGGGCGCCCGAGCCGTCCGGGGCGTGCCCCAGCACGGCCATGGTCATGAGTTCGTCCCGGCTTGCCTCCGCTTCGGCGCGAAAGGCGCGCAGCACCTCGAGGGCGTCGGACAGATCAAAGGCGACGAGACCCCCGTAAATAGAGATCTGGGGGTGAGCGTCGAACTCGAACGAAGACACCACGCCGAAGTTGGCGCCCGCGCCGCGAACGGCCCAGAACAGGTCAGCATTCTCGTCGTCGCTGACGGTGAGGATCTGTCCGTCGGCGGTAACGATCTCGGCCGAGACCAGGTTGTCCATGGCCATGCCGTACTTGGGCATGAGCCAGCCGACGCCCCCGCCCAGGGTGAGTCCGGCGATCCCTGTCGTCGAGACGAACCCGCCGGTCGTGGCGAGACCGTAGGCGTGAGCGGCGCGGTTGAATTCGCCCCACAGAACTCCGCCCTGGGCGCGAACCCGGCGAGAGTGGGCATCGACATGAACCCCTTTCATTCGCGACAGGTCGACCATCAGGCACCCGTCGGCCACCGCCAGGCCCGCCACGTTGTGGCCGCCGCCCCGGACCGACACATCCAGGTTCGCTTCCCGGGCATAGGCCAGGGCGTCGGCTACATCGGCGGTGTTCTGGCACTGAGCGATCAACTGGGGCCGTTTGTCGACCAGTCCGTTGTGCACGAGGCGGGCCTCCTCGTAGCCCCTGTCGGTAGGCGTGAATACATCACCCGAGAAGGCGGCACGCAGTACTTCAAGGTTGCTCGCAGATGCGGTATCCGACACGATTTTGCTCCCCCTCTCGGGCCGGCGTGACCGTCCGGCCGCCCGCTGAGGGTAACTACGCGGCCTTCCCGTCACGCCGAGAACTGTCCGATCGGGTCGATCGGAACACCCGGCACGGTCGCCACCACCCAAACCGGGCTGTTCCGGGTCTTGGCCGCCGTTGCGAATGCACCGATTGGCACCGGTCTTCCCTCGGGTATGGACTGGAGGGGAGCATGGATCAATCGATGTACGAGAGGTTTTCCTCCCACGTTGGAATCGACGGTGGCGGCGACCTGGGGTGCCTCCGACGAGATCAGGTACCACCAATGTCATTGCTCAGCTCAATGGCGTCTGCCGTGAAAGGACCCTGCTGTTCCTGACGCTGGCTTCGTGATTCAAGGTCGGCAACCTCTTCTGGGTAAGTGGAACTCCCCATCTGTTGCCCCTCTGATCGAAGCTCGCTGCATCGGCGATAGCGCCGTCACTGTCATCGAAACCGAAGGTTCGTCGGAACCGGCGAACTACTGGCACAGACGCTGAAGCGATGACTGTGATGAATATTGCACGTCTTATGTACGGCCCGCCGTTTGCACGGCGGCTTGGAAAGGGAGACGCCATGGAGATAATCAATCTGGGTGCCGCGGACGGGCTACCCCCGGTGAGCTGGGATGCTGTGACTGAGAAGCTCGATGCCGGGTCGGCGCCGGCTCCAGACGCGCACAACGCTCGCACGACATGGCTCGCTACCGTCAACGAGGACGGAAGCCCGCATGTGACCGCGGTGGGAGCCCTCTGGCTGGATGGCTCGTTCTGGTTTCAGACGGGCTCGGGTACTCGGAAGGGTCGGAACGTGGCCCGCGATCCGCGCTGCTCGATTGCCATGTCGATCCGCGACGCGGACGTCGTCATCGAGGGTGACGCAGTTCGGGTGAAGGACCCCGGGTTGGTGGCTCGCCTTGCGAAGGCGTGGGCAGACAATGGTTGGCCAGCAGAACCTGATGAGAGCGGGTCGGGCATCACCGCTCCGTTCAACGCACCATCACAAGGACCGCCGCCCTGGAACGTGTTTCGTATCGAGCCCCGATCGGCGACTGTGGTCTTGGGCGTGGAACCGGGAGGCCTGACTCGCTTCAAGTTCTAAGGGACGGCGGCAGAGACGACGGCGATGCCCTCGGAGGCCCACCGTCGGGCCTTGCGGCGGTCTGATCTTTTGAACAGAGTATTGGCTTTTTCCTAATCAACTGATAAGCTAACCTCTGTGAGCGAACAGACCGTGGTTGCCCGCACCGCACGGCCCTCGGCGGATCCGACACGGGAGCGGATCCTCGCAGCGGCACTGGAACTGTTCTCCGAGCGGTCCTACGAAGGCGCCACGACACGGGAGATCGCGGCGGGGGCGGGCGTGACGCAGCCGCTGTTGAACTATCACTTCCGCTCCAAGGACGAGTTGTGGCGCGCCGCGGTGGACGGCCTGTTCGAGGCGCTCGCCGAGGCGTTGGCCGCCCGTCTAGACGGACTCCGCGGCGTCGACGACCTCACCACGATGCGCCTTCTGGTGCGGGAGTTCATCTTCTTCTCTGCGGAGCACCCACAGGTACATCGGATCATCACCCAGGAGTGCAAGACCGACGGACCGCGGATGGACTGGCTGGTGGAGCGGCACATCCGCCCGCTGTACGAGGCGACCACACAGCGACTGTCACGATTGGTTGAGCAGGGTCTGCTGCCGGACACTCCGGTGGAGCACCTCTACTACATCATCACTGGCGCTGGCCCGACCATGTTCGTGCTCGGACCGGAGTGCCGCCGCCTGGCCGGGGTGGACACGACTGATCCGGCCGTCGTGGAAGCCCATGCCGACGCCGTCTGCCGGTTGCTATTCGGAAACCTGCCCACACAAGGAGGGGTATCCAATGCCACATGATCTCGAATTGGGCTACGTCGGTCTGGAGGTGCCCGACCCGGGGGCGCTCGACGGATTCTTTGGCGAGGTGATAGGCCTCGCCCCAGGCGAACCCGTCGCCCCGTCGGTATTGACTTGGCGCAACGACGACCGGGCCCACCGGATCATCGCGCGGCCCGGGACGGCCAACGACGTGAGTTTCGTCGGCTTCGAGGCAACCAGTGACGACGCTTTCGAACGGGTCGTCGACCGGCTACGTTCGGCCGGCTTCGATTTGGAGGAGGGCTCCGACGACGACCTCCGATCTCGGCGGGTGGAACGCCTGGTCCTCACGGCGGCTCCTTGGGGACTGGCGGTCGAGGTGGTGCAGGGACTGTCAAAGGCGTCGAGCCCGTACAAGTCGTCCGCGATGCCGGGCGGCTTCCTAACCGAAGGCGTCGGCTTCGGGCACGTGGTGTTCGCCACGACCGCGTTCGAGGAGTCGCACCGGTTCCTGGTGCATGGTCTGGGCATGGCGCAGTCGGACTGGCTGGAGATGGAGCTCGGCCCTGGGATGGAACTGGAGGTCCGCTTCTACCACTGCAACGAACGTCACCACTCGGTCGCGTTGGCGAAAGCCCCGTTCGACATGCCTCAGAAGTTGCATCACATCATGTTCGAGACCAACGTACGAGACGACGTGGGACGGGCGTTCGACCGGGTCTGGGCCACCGATCTGGCTATAGCGAACGGGCTCGGTCGCCACGATAACGACGGAATGTTCAGCTTCTACGTGGTCAGCCCGGCCGGCTTCCAGGTGGAGGTCGGTCACGGGGCCCGGCGAGTGAGTGACCCATGGACAGATGACCGCCGCTACGACCGCATCAGCCTCTGGGGCCACCAGCCGGTTAAGCGGGGATGACCACGGACTTCGACGCCGAGGTGGGGATTGTGGGCTACGGCCCGGTCGGGAGCACCCTCGCCATCCTCCTCGGCCAGCTGGGCCGATCGGTGATCGTCCTCGATCGGTGGCCCGAACCGTATTCCCTCCCAAGGGCGGTGCACTTCGACCATGAGGTCGGGCGCATACTGCAAGCCTGCGGGATCGGTGACGAGTTGCGCCGGATCACCGAACCGGGCGACATCTACGAGTGGCGCAATGCCACCGGCGAGACCCTGCTTCGCTTTGGGCGCATTGGCGACGGCCCATCAGGGTGGCCGTTATCATCCATGTTCAACCAGCCGGCCCTCGAAGCCCTTCTCGATGTGCGGGTCCAGGACCTACCCGGCGTGGAGGTACGCAGAGGGGTGGAGGTTGCCGACGTCTCGGAGGACGGCGACGGGGTCACGTTGCATACGGCTCATCGAGGCGACGTGCGAGTGCGGTACGTGGTCGGCTGCGACGGCGCCAACAGCACCATCCGGAGCGCCGTCGACCTTCCTGTGCACGACCTCGGATACTTCTTCGACTGGTTGGTGGTCGACGTAATTCTCGACGAGGCTCGCGTTTTCTACCCGGTCAACCTGCAGATCTGCGACCCGGCCCGGCCGACCACCGTCGTGTCAGGCGGTCCCGGTCGCCGACGCTGGGAGTTCATGCGCCTCCCGGACGAGACGGTGGGGGAGCTCAACGAGGAACACCGGGCCTGGCACCTCCTCGCCCCGTGGGACGTGCATCCGGGCAACGCCCGACTCGAACGCCACGCCGTCTACACCTTCCGCGCCCGTTACGCAGAAAAGTGGCGGGCCGCGAGGGTCTTCATCGCGGGCGATGCGGCGCACCTCACGCCCCCCTTCGCCGGCCAGGGCATGTGCGCTGGAGTTCGCGACGCCGCAAACCTCGCCTGGAAACTGGACCTGGTCCTCACGGGTCTGGCCCCCGACTCGCTGCTCGATACCTATCAGCAGGAGAGGTTGCCGTCGGTGCGGGCTTCTATCGAGTTCGCTATGGAGCTCGGCAAGGTCATATGCGTCGCTGACCCGGACGAGGCCGCGGCCCGCGATGAAGCCATGGCATCGGCCGTCGGGCCCGAGCCCAGCGACGTACCGGACTTACCAGGCCCGGAAGCCGGTGTGATCCACTCTGATTCGCCGCACGCTGGACAGCTGTTCGTGCAACCCCGCAGCGGCGGTCGGCTCCTCGACGACGTCCACGGCGCTGGCTGGCAACTCGTCACTGTGGACAAACCGCATGTCGACAAACCGCATGTCGACAACGCGCATGGCCTTGATCCGCGGACCGTCAAGTGGTTCGAGTCGATAGGAGGCCGGGTTGTGACTCTGGACCGGACCGACCCGGTCTCAACTGACTGGTTCGCCGAGCGCGGGGTGACCTGGGCTCTGCAGCGTCCCGACTTCTACCTCTACGGGACAGCAACCGACGCCGCCGGAGCCTCGAGTCTTCTTTCCGACCTGCACTCGCAGGTCGCCGCAGACAAACGTCTCGAAGGAGCAACTACATGAAACTTGCCAATGTTGACGGCCGAGTCTCTCTCGTCATCGGCGAACAGATCGCCGACATCGCCACCGTGTCCGGTGGCCGCTTCGGACCGGACCCCATGAGCGTCTACGGGGATTGGGACGCTTTCGTCAAGTTCGCCGCGACGGTCACGAAGGGTACCGGCCCGCTAGTTGAGGCGAAACTGCGCAACCCGGTACCGCGTCCCCGGCAGGTGTTCGCCATCGGGATCAACTACCGCGACCATGCCGAGGAAGCCGCCCTGGCCATACCCGAGGTACCAGCCGTCTTCACCAAGTTCCCGACCAGCCTGGCCGGCCCGTACGACGACGTCGAGGTGTTCGGCCCGGCCATCGACTGGGAAGCCGAGCTCGTAGCGGTGATAGGCCGCAATGCGGACCGGGTGCCCGAAGCAGATGCCTGGTCTGTCGTCGCTGGCCTGGCCGTCGGGCAGGACATCAGCGACCGCCACCTGCAGTTCGCGGCCGGCGCCCAGTTCTCTCTCGGGAAGTCCAGGCGTGGCTACGGGCCGATCGGGCCCTGGGTGGTGACGGTCGACGAGTTCGCCCACCCCGACGACCTCTCTGTCGGGTGCTCGATCAACGGGGAGAAGATGCAGGACGGCCGCACAGGCGACCTCATCTTCAGCGTGCCCCGCCTGATCGCCGAGATCTCCGCCGTGCTTCCGCTCCTGCCCGGAGACGTGATCTTCACCGGCACGCCCGCAGGGATCGGTGCGGTGCGCCAACCACCTCGATTCCTCCACCCCGGCGAAGTTCTGGAGACCTGGGTCGAAGGAGTCGGTCACCTCCGAAACTGCCTCGTCGCCGCTCCGAGCGGATCGTGAGCACCGTGTACACCTCAGACCAAAGTCGCTTCTTGGAGAGCCACATATGGGCGGTCCTGGCCACGGGTCGGTCCGACGGGTCGCCGCAGCAGTCCATGGTCGGCTACGTCGTCGACGGCGAAGGGCGCCTGGTCGTATCCGCCAAGCGGTACACCGCCAAGTGGAAGAACGCCTGCCGCAACCCGAAGGTCTCCGTCCTGGTCCCCGACGGCCGGACCAATCTGGTCATCTACGGAAACGCCGAGACCATCGACGCAGACCCGTTGCGAGCCGAGCTGACCGCCGACGTGTTCGCGAGGATCGCGGGTTCCGAGCGGCCGGATCCTGCCTCGCTCGTGCCGACGCTCGACGAACAGGAACGGACCGTCATCCTTATCACGCCCGAGAAGGCGCTCTTCGTCGAGTAGGCAGTCGGTGCTGAGGTTGGGGGCGCCGCGCGCCGGCGAGTATCCAAACGGAGCAACCGCCAGCGTGTAGGGGCAGCGGCTAGCGATGATCTGTACGTGCCGACCAGCGGGCCAGGACGAACGAAGGAAGGGGACAGCGGACATCGTCCCGCGCCGCCGCACTTGCGTCGGGGTCGGGAGAATCCGGAGGGTAGAGTGACAGGCCGCGGCGAGGGCCCGGTTGTGCCAGAGGATTCCTGGCCGGTCGTCACTGTGCACCGCCCGCTGGACGGCGTTCGAGCCTTGGTGGCGCTCCTCGCCGTGGTGGCCGTTCTGGCCTCAATAAGTGGCCTGCCGCTGGGCAGCGCCGAGATCTCTGCCGACGTGGCGAAGTGGCTCTCCCACTTCCCGCGCTGGTTGGCCTACGGAGCGTTTGTCCTTGCTGGGTTCGGCTCGTTCTGCCTCGTGGTTGCCGCAACTGTTGTACTGGTCAGGCACACCCCGCGGGGCGCGCTTCGCTCGTGGATAGCGGCCCTCGCAGCGGCGACTACCGCATCCACGGCGAGAGCGGTGTGGCGGGCCGAAAACGGAGCGGTGGCACGTGCTGTTATGTCCGGAACGAGGCCCTTCGCCTTCGCTGCCGGCGCCGCCTTCCTGGCCTTCATGTTGGCCTCCGATCTCCTCCATCGGACCAGGTGGGCGCGATGGACCACTGCCTGTGTGGGGGTCCTTCTCCTTGCAGGCCTTGCCGACGGGGCGCTCACTCCGTTCGCGCTGGTCATCGTAGTTTTGTGGGGGGGAGCCGTGGGATGGGCCACAAGGTGGATGCTCGGAATCCCCTCCAGCGCTCCCGGAAGGGCCGAGTTGACAGCCTGGCTCGCCGATCGGAATCTCGACGCGAGAGAACTGAAGCGGGCGCCCGATGGGGGCGGCGAGCTTGTCTATGGCCTGCTGGCCGACGGCACACGGATCGAGGTACGCCTTGCCAGCGTCGACTCTGACTGGTCCGGTCTGGGCCGCCGGACCTGGGCGGCATTGCGGTTAAAGCCCACAGCAACCGGACACACCGCACTGACATCACGATCGCGTCTGGAGGAACTGGCACTCGTTTTCGCACTTGCCGAAAAGGCCGGCATTCCTGCCCCGCAATTACTGATCTTGCACGCAGGGCCACACGATGATCTCGGCCTTGTGACCGCCCGAATCCCGGGTGACCCCCCTGGGGTCACGCTGAGCAAAGAGACTGCCACGTCGCTCTTCCACTCGTTGAGCGCACTGCATGGCGTCGGCGTGGCACACCGGGACCTCCGGGCCCAGAACCTCGTAGCGACCGACAGCCGCGGCGGGTTCTCCAACATGGACTCCTCGGTGCCCGGCGCCACTGACCTGACTTGCCTGGTCGACGTGGCTCAGCTCGTCACGACCGTCGCCCGGCTGGCCGGGCCCGATGCCGCGGTATCGGCCATGCGGGCTGGTTACCCAGGGCTTGACGAGACGGCCGTCGCCTCTGTCTTGCAGCCGGTCGCGCTCGCCTCGTGGGGCTGGTCGGATGCGCGAGAAGCGAAAGGGTGCATGGACGAGGTCCGCTCCCGGCTGGTCGTGTCGGCTGACACGTTGCCCTCGGTGCAGTTGGAGCGGTTCAGGGGGCGGACAGTCATCAGCGTTGCGGCCCTCGTAATCGCCGCGTATGTGCTCGTCGGCCAGCTGTCCAGCGTGAACCTGATCGGGGCGCTGAGTCACATAAGAGCGCCGTGGTTGGCTCTCGCCCTGGCCGGCTCTGCTCTTACATACGTGGCAGCCGCGACCAACGTCTTGGCCTTCATCCGCAAGCGCATCTCCCTGCTCAAGACCGTCTTAGTGGAGGTTGCCGCGACCTTCGTAGGTGTGACCCTGACGTCCACGGTTGGAACTATCACCGTAAACGCTCGTTTCTTGACGAAGCAGGGTGTCGGTGAGAATGAAGCGGCCGCCGACATCGCGTTGTCACAAGTGGTGAACGTCGCGACGAGCATTCTCCTGGTCGTCGTGCTCACCTTGCTCACGGGAGCCGGCATCAGCCAGGGAAAGGTGGTGCCAAGTACAGATGTGCTGCTCGCTGTTGCGGCGTTGGCTGTGCTGGTCATCGTGCTGGCGTTGATTCCCCACACCAGGAAATGGCTCCTTCGCACGGTTGTGCAACGAGTGAAAGGTATCGTCCCCAATCTGCTTCAGGCGCTTTCCCGGCCGGCACGGCTCGCTATGAGCGCCGGCTCGAGTTTGCTTTTGAACGTCGGCTATGTGACCGCTTTCTTGGCCTGCCTGTACGCGGTGGGCGATCATCCACCGGTCCTGGCGACCACGGTTGTGTACCTGGTCGCCGCGTTTGTGGGATCCGCCACCCCCACGCCAGGCGGATTGGGAGGCGTGGAGGCGGCTCTGGCTGCGGGTCTCGCTGGTATCGGCGTTCATGCGAGCCATGCCATACCAGCGGTGATCCTGTTCCGCTTTGCCACTTTCTGGCTGCCGATACCGATCGGCTGGCTGTCCGTTCAATACCTGCAGCGATCGGGGGACTTGTGACGACGGAGGCGCTATGACTCAGTCCACCGAAATCGGTCCGGTTCAGCCGGTCCTGTTCATAAACCCGAGGTCTGGCGGCGGTAAGGCAGCGCATTACGGCCTCGTCGCTGGCTGCCGCGCCCGTGGGATCGAACCGGTCGTGATGAAGGACGGCGAAGATCTGGCGTCCCTGGCGGCCGCCGCTGTGTCATCGGGCGCCGACATCATTGGCATGGCCGGCGGCGATGGTTCTCAAGCGGTCGTGGCAACCGCCGCCTACAAGCATGACATCCCATATGTCTGCATACCGGCCGGCACTCGCAACCACTTCGCCTTGGACATCGGCGTGGACCGCGAAGACCCGATCGGGGCCCTTGACGCGTTCCACAACGGATCCGAGCGCCGCATCGACCTGGCCCAGCTGAACGATCGGGTCTTTGTGAATAACGGGTCGATTGGCCTCTATGGCAAGGTCGTTCAGTCTCCGGAATACCGCAACGCCAAGTTGCGCACGGTCATCCAAATGCTTCCCAGCCTGCTCGGCCCCCGTGCGGAGCCCTTCGACTTGCACTTCACCGACGCCGACGGCACCGAATACCACGAAGCACAACTCGTCCTGGTATCGAACAACCCCTACAAACTCGACCCCGTCGGCGTTCAGGGCACCCGTGGAAAGATCGATGAAGGGACCCTAGGCGTAGTCATAGTGCCCTACGGACCGCCGGTGCGTCCCCGAGAATGGACTACCCCGCGCTTCGACATCGACTCCCGGGCGACGATAGACATCGGATTGGACGGCGAGGCCCTGCGGCTCGAGCCCCCGCTCCGATTTCAGTCAATTCCC
The DNA here is from genome assembly GCA_964497005.1 of uncultured Acidimicrobiaceae bacterium. Classification (GTDB taxonomy): domain Bacteria; phylum Actinomycetota; class Acidimicrobiia; order Acidimicrobiales; family Palsa-688; genus DASUWA01. The sequence goes on from CAZCCS010000042.1 coordinate 11,247, forward strand.
GCTGCCCTGCGCATCCGCACTCCAGACCGCCGGCACCTCCACCGGCGGACGGTCCCGCGATGATGCCACGATTG
>CAZCCS010000042.1:11330-13758 GCA_964497005.1 uncultured Acidimicrobiaceae bacterium
TCTCGGATGGTGATGGCACCTTCCGGGCAGGTGGCGGCCGCTTTGCGAACGGCATCTTCAAGTTCGGAAGGCACCTCCTCGCTGGCCACGTAAGCATGACCGTCGTCTTCGGCGAGCAGGAAGACTTGCGGCGCCGCGAGGTTGCACAGGGTATGGCCTTGGCAGATCGCAGGGTCGACACTTACGCGCATCACGACGTCCTTTCCGTCACACTTGTTCCGCGTCGAGGACGGTCTGCCATTTGTCAATGACTAGCTCCAGCGGGTCGCCCATGCGCTTCCCCGGCGAGAAGACAGCCGGCACATGTCGATATCCGTTGATCGTGCCGACATCCTCGTAGCGGACGACCCCATCGTCGCGGATCTCATAGTCGGGGAGACGGGTAAGGACCTCGCCGATCATGGTCTTGAAGCTCATGCGAGCGAGGTTGGAGCCAATGCAGCGGTGCACGCCAAGGCCGAAGGCGGCATGCCTATTTGGGAACCGGTCGATGACGATCTCGTCGGGAGCGGGGAACGCTTCGGCATCATGATTGGACAGCCCGTAGGCCATCCACACCCGGTCTCCTTCCCGGAATCGGTGGCCCGCGATGTCACAGTCGGCCGTAATCGTGCGTCCTCCGCCCTGAGCTGGCGTCGCAAACCGCAGAAATTCCTCAGTAGCGGTGTCCAGCAGCGACGAGTCCCCGACCAAGCGGGCCCGCTCGGTTGGACGGCCATCCAGCCAGTGGACCGCATGGGACAGCAGCGCGGTTGTCGTGTCGAATCCCCCGCCTATCAGCAGGGTCAGCGTTCCGAGGATGTCCTCGTCGTTGAACACCTCGGGGTCTTTCCGCTGAGCTTCGACGAGCGCCGCCAGCATGCCCGGTCGGGGGGTCGACTTGGCCCGGTCGAGTTCATCCGCGAGGCGGCCCGCCATCAGGAGGTTCAACTCGATGACACGGTTCCAAGCTGGACTGTGCGGAGGGGTGTAGACGATGGCGTGCGCCGGCTCGCAGTAGTGCACCCAGTCGACCAGCTGAAAGCCCAGCATGCCCATCGTCAGCACGGCCGGCACGATGTTGGCGAAGTCGTCGACGAAGTCGATCGAACCGTTTTCGATCACCTCGTCGATGCAAGCGCGGGATAGTTCCCTCACCATCGGGCGCCAACGCTCAATGGCAACCGGAGATAGATGCGGATTAAGCACCTGGCGGTATGCCAGCTGCCCGGGCGGATCCATCTCCAGGAACCCGCCCCGTGACTGCGAGTTGACAGGTGAAGGAATTGCGACGCCACCGTAGCCGCGTCGACGGCCGAGCGGATCGTGGTCATTGGACAGCAGGTCCGGCCGTTTGGCCATCTGGCCGATGAGCTCCCGGCCCGTAACGATCCAATACCCGCCGTGGTGTTCACTCCACACCACGGGGCACTGGGACCGAAGCGTGTGGCTAATGGACGGGAAATTCGCCTTATACGTCGGAGAGTGCTGATCAAAATCGACGACTACCCGATCTCGTGCGGCCACCTGATCCCCCTGAATTTTCTCTCGATCCCCTCTTCTGCTGCGATGTTACTGAGTGCGGCGTCCACGGGGATTAGGCGGTCCTCGCGGCGGCGATCAGAGCAACTAGAGGGGATCAGTTCCCGAGAGGGGCGACATCGGTCGAAATCGTTGCCGGATCGACTCCGATTCCACCCGCCGCGCTACTGCTGTATGCGGCGAGGGCGAAACGCAGGACGTCGACTGCCTCTTCGCCGCTCCAAAGAAGCGGACCCTCACCGCTGCGGAGCCACCGCAGCCAGTGACGTCCCGAGTCCCGGAAGCTGCTGGCCCAGTCGTCGTCGAGGGCGTGATAGGCGCGCATCTCGCCGTCGACGTAGACCTCGAGGCTCGGCTGTTGTATCCCGCGGCCGGTGCAGCGATTGACGCGGGCGTACCCACGGCGGCCCGTGACCTCCCACCGCTCGTCGTTGGTGTAGTAGTCCGAGCGCAGATACATGTCGACCGCCAGGGTGATGTCCCACACGCCTCGGATCCCGTTGTCGTGGTCCCAGACGATGGTGGTCGGTGCGTCGACGGCGATGCCGGGTACGACCTCGGTGCGCCCGACCCAGGCCCGTACCTCCCGAACCGGTCCGAACAGCCATAGCGCGGTGGAGAGCTTGTGCCAACCGTCGTCGAACACGAGGATCCCGCGGCCGCGCTGCATCTGCTGAAACTGCCACTCCCAGGCACTCGCCGGGACGTCCCATCCACCGCGGCCGCTCGCGACCATCTTCATGTGATATCCGCTGACCTCACCAAGGTCGCCGGACTCGACAACCGATTTGAGCTTCCGCAAGGGCTCGTAGAAGAGGTAGTTCTCCATCACCCGCAACACCCGACCGTTCCTGTCCGCCGCGTCGAGCATGCGTCGGGCGGTGGCGAGGTCGTTGCACATCGGCTT
>CAZCCS010000043.1:0-13737 GCA_964497005.1 uncultured Acidimicrobiaceae bacterium
CGACCAGGCGAACGGCACGGTGACCCTGGCGTGCGCGCCCCACGACGAGGCGTCTGTGTACGAGGGGGCCCTGGTCAACGGCGCCTGGAACGCGCTGTCGTCGGTGCGGGCGCCCGTGACCGTTCTGGGGGGCGAAGAGGTCGACGACCCGGTGAGCATGGTGGTCGAGGCGGTGGCCCGCAGCCTGCGCCGGGGGGCGGCCCTGCGTGTCTCTGGCGTGGACCACTTCGGACCGTTCGAGGAACCCGCCAAAGTTGCCGAGATCGCCGGAGAAGCGCTCGGCGCGGGGCGCGGTGTCCACCATGGCAGTCACAACCCGTAGTTAGCTTGGAGACGATGGGACTGCCGCTGCCGACGTCGTTGTCGCCTTCGAAGGTGTCGTCGTTCAAGGACTGCGCATTGGCGTTCAGGCTCTCCAACATCGACCGGGTGCCGGAACCACCGTCCCCTCTCGCCGCCAAGGGCACCCTGGTGCACCGGGCCCTGCAACTGTTGATGTGGGAAGAGGAGCCGGCGGGGCGAACCGAGCAGGCGGCCATGGCCAAGCTGGAGCGTGCGGTGCGCGAAATCCTCGACGGGGAGGAGTACGCCGGCTTGAGTCTTTCAGCCGATGAGCGCGGCGAGTTCGTGGAGGACTCCGCGGCGCTGCTCCGGAACTACTTCACCCTGGAGGACCCTTCTTCGGTGAGGGTGATTGGGACCGAGCTTCGGATGTCGGTGTCGGTGGGAACGTTGAAGCTGTCGGGGATCATCGACCGGCTGGAGCTGGACGACGCCGGCGAACTGGTGGTGACCGACTACAAGACCGGCAAGGCACCGCGGGCGAACCACGAGCAATCCCGGCTCGGCGGGGTGCATTTCTACGCCTACCTGTGCGAGCAGGTGCTCGGCCGGCGTCCGGCGCGGGTCCAGTTACTGCACCTGCGCGAGCCGATCGCCATTTCGACGACACCCTCAGACCAGTCCATCCGCGGTCTCCACCAGCAGACGGTCGCGATTTGGGCGGCGGTCGAGCAGGCCTGCGAGCGGGAGGACTTCCGTCCGCGCCCCGGCCGGCTGTGCGAGTTCTGTGCCTACCACGAGTTCTGCCCCGCGATGGGAGGCGACCTGTCCCGGGTGCCTGTCCCGCTCACCGATGTGCGGGAGGCGCCCGACGTTCCGGAAATGACGGGGACGCCGGCGGTGCCAGCTCTGGCGTGAAAAGGGACGGAACCGGCGGCGGCCGCTCCGGCATGACGCGTGCCGGGGCCGGCTGGGCGCCGCCGACGATCCCGATCCCGGCGGCTTTCGGTCGCCTCGACGACGTCGTCGACGGTTGGTTCGATTCTCACCTGCGCGGCAAGCCGCTCGCCGACGCGGTCATGTACGGGGCTAGCGCGGCCGGCGACCACGGGCTCCTCTGGTTGGCGCTCGCCGGCCTGCAGGCCGCGCGCCGGCGGGACCGAGACTGGAAGCGGCCGCTGGTGCGCGCGTCAGCCGGGTTGGCTTGTGAGTCGATTTTGGTCAACGGTCCGGTGAAGTGGATGTTCCGGCGCACTCGTCCCGTACACGACCTTCCGAGACCGAGGCATTTGCGGCAGCCAAGGACGAGCAGTTTTCCGAGTGGGCACGCGTCCGCGGCGTTCTTCGGGGCCGCGCTTCTCAGCGAGGACGACGCTCTCTGGCCGCTGTACTACGCGATCGCGGTCGTGGTGGCCTCGAGCCGGGTGCACGTGAAGATCCATCACGCCTCCGACGTGATCGGCGGGGCCCTCATCGGGGCTGCGCTCGGCGAGCTGGCCCGCAGGATGTTTCCGCTGGCGAAGGAATCGTCCGGGTCCCGTGTGGGTTGATGAATGGGTATGACTACCTCTTTCGGCGTTACCTGGGATTACCGGTGTCCGTTTGCCCGCAACGCGCACGAGCACGTCCTCACCGCTCTGGAGGCGGGAGCGGAATGGGACGTGCAGTTCCTTGCTTTCTCGCTTGACCAGGCGCACGTGGCCGAGGGCCACCCGCCGGTGTGGGATGAGCCGGACCGTTACCCGGGGCTGTTGGCAAACGAGGCGGGGATCGTTGTCAGGGATCGACAGCCGGAGAAGTTCTTCGATGCCCACTGGGCGCTCTTCGCCGCCCGCCACGACAAGGCGCTCGACCTTCGCGAACGCGACGCGATCGCCCGAGTGCTCGACGGGGCCGGCGTGGACGGCGCGGGTGTGCTCGCCGAAATCGACGCCGGATGGCCCCTCGACGTGTTCCGGAAGGAACACGAGGAGGCGGTCGACAACGCAGACGTGTTCGGGGTACCGACGTTCATTCTGGAGGGCCGGGCCGTGTTCGTTCGGTTGATGAATCGGCCCGAAGGCGACGCGAAGTTGGCGACCGCGACCATCGACAAGATCGTCGACCTTATGCAGGACTGGCCCGAGCTCAACGAGTTCAAGTACACCCGGATCAACCGGTAGGTCGGCCTTCAGGAGCTAACTTCGCAGGCCGTGTCCAGCGCCGACGGCCTGACAATTTTGGGACTCAGGCCCGGCGAGAAAGTCCGCTGGCGAGCCCAGTCGGGCTCGCGGTGGCAGACCGGCCTGGTGAGTCACCGGGAGCGCGATGGCAGCGTCGGGGTGACCGACCGGCGGGGGCACGCCCGCAGCTTCGCGGTCGATCGGCTGGAGGTTTCATGTTCCGGCCCCAGAGGCGCCAGTACCTGGGAGCCGCTGGCGGAGAGAGCCGCTCGATGCGAGCAGCTTCGCCTGCTGTGATGGGATTCAGACCGCCGTCGGGGCCAGATCCCGGATGGCCTGACGAAGCTCGACCCCGATCGGAATCACCGCCAAGGCCGGCGTCGTAACCCCGTTGTCCATGTAACGCTTGACCGTGGCCCGCACCTCCGCCGGCGAGCCGTGAATGATCAGGGCGTCGACCACCTCGTCGGGGATCTCCTCGAGCGCCAGCTTTCGGTCGCCGGCCTTCCAGGCCTTCCACATGCCCTCCAGGAGCGGTCCCCTGCCGAGCCACTCGTGGAAGGCGGCGTAGACCGGAACGTTCAGGTAGGCGGCGACGAGGCGCCGGCCGATCGTCCGCACGGTGCTCGCGTCCTCGCTCGGGCAGACGAAGATCCGCGCGACTACTTCCTTGCCTGGGCCAACCTCCGCCACGACCTTGGGTACGTCTTCGGCGCCGAGCCAGTTGATGACCGCTCCATCCGCCTCGCGGCCTGCGAGGTGCAGCATGCCAGGGCGCAACGCCGCGACCAGGATCGGAGGGATGACCGCGGGCGGCCGGCCGAGCTTGAAGCCTTTCACCTTGAAGGTGTCGAACTCGGCGTCCACCTTCTCCCCGGCAAGCGCCATCTTGAGGAACCGCACCATGTCCCGGGTGCGCTTGTACGGCTCCTGGAACGGGATCCCGTTCCAGCGCTCGACGATCACGTCAGAGGACGTGCCGATACCGATGGCAAACCGCCCGGGTGCGGCCTCCGCGAGCGCGGCCGCACTCTGGGCCAGAAGCGCCGGCCCCCGAGTGAACGCGGGGACGATCGCAGTACCCAGCCGAAGCGAGCTGGTCCACGCCGCGGCGAGCGCGAGGGGCGTGAAGGCGTCCGTTCCGTCGGCCTCCGCCGACCAGGCGTCGGTGTAACCGAGGTCCTCCAGCTCCTCCAGCCATGGACGGTGCTCGGCCAGGGGTACTCCGTCGAACGGGATCGTCATGCCGTAGCCCATCGCCGGATGCTAGCCACCGTCGCCGCACGCGTCAGGCGGCGGTCCGGTGCCCTGCCCTGCGGTTGGCCTCCGCCAGGATGCGCCGGGCCTCGGCGATGCCGCGAAGGCCAACCTCGCGGGTCTCTCGGTCGAGGTGCCAGTCGTCAGTGGAACGTCGACGGTCGCCGTCCGGGTCGATCAGGACCAGCTGCTGGGGCATGACGCCATGATCGCAGGCAGGTGTGACGGCAACGCCGCCCCTGACACGGGGCAGTGATCGGACAGGCACCCCGCCTCGCCCCGCCGGTAGCATCCGGGCATGGCTGAAGTCGTCGTGGTAGATGCGGTCCGCACACCTGTTGGAAAGCGAAACGGCGGCCTCGCCGGCGTCCACCCCGCCGACCTGCTCGGCTCCGCGCTTACCGCGCTGTTCGAGCGCACGGGCGCGGACCCTGCAGAGGTCGGACAAGTGGTCGGCGGCTGCGTGTCGCAGGTCGGTGAGCAGTCCTTCAACATCGCCCGGACCGCCTGGTTGGCGGCCGGGTTCCCGATGACCGCTGCTGCGACGACCGTCGACACCCAATGCGGGTCCAGCCAGCAGGCTGCGAACCTCGCGGCCAGCCTGGTCTCCTCAGGGGTCGTCGACATGGCCGTGGCGTGCGGCGTGGAGTCAATGACCCGGATCCCTATCGGCTCCAACTCCTCGAAGAAACTCGGCCTCGGCGTGCCGATACCCAAGACCTATTTCGGGCGCTACGAGTTAACGTCCCAGTTCGAAGGGGCGGAGCGCATCGCCGAGAAATGGGGCATCACCCGTGAAGACACCGATGCTTTCGGGCTCAGGTCACAACAGCTGGCAGCGAAGGCCTGGAACGAAGATCGCTTCGACACTCAGATCACCCCAGTCGACGCGCCCGTGCTCGACGCCGAGGGCAACCAGACCGGGGAAACGAGACGGGTAACCAAGGACGAAGGACTCCGCGAAACCACCCTCGACGCGCTCGCGGCCCTGAAGCCGGTCGCTCGGCCAGACGGAGTGCACACCGCAGGAACTTCGTCGCAGATATCCGACGGTGCCGCCGCAATTCTTTTGGCCACCCCGGAGAAGGCGTCGCAGCTCGGCCTCAGCGCGAAGGCTCGCGTCGTGGCCCAGTGCCTCGTCGGCGTTGATCCGGTGCTCATGCTCACCGGTCCGATCGACGCGACGAACCTCCTCCTCGAGAGGACCGGGCTCGGCATCGACGACATCGACCTTTTCGAGATCAACGAGGCGTTCGCTTCGGTCGTACTCGCGTGGGAGCGCGAGGTCAAAGCCGACCCCGACCGCGTAAATCCAAACGGGGGTGCCATTGCTCTCGGACATCCGCTCGGAGGTACCGGCGTGGTCTTGCTCACCAAGGCGCTTCACGAGTTGGAAAGAAGCGGTGGAACCCGGGCGCTCGTCAGCATGTGCTGCGGCGGAGGACTCGGTACCGGAACCCTCATTGAGCGCTGATTGACCTCTCTCGCCGAAGCCCTCGGCTACCCGCCCGACGCAAGCCTGCTCATCGTCACGTGTGACGAACTCGGCGTCACCTTCGCCAGCAACGCGGGCGTGTACAGCGCGCTCCGAGAAGGCATGGGAAAAGTCGGGGGCCTCGTCGTGCCAGCTCCGTGGTCGAGGGAAGCTGCGGCGCGCTACAGAGGCGAGGACGTCGGCGTTCACCTCACGCTCAACGCCGAGTACGACCTTTACAGGTGGGGACCGATAACTCAGAGTCCGTCGTTGCTGGATGGGGACGGTGGTTTTCCGCGGACCCTCGACGATCTATGGGATCACGCCGACACCGAAGAAGTCCGCAGGGAGTGCCGAGCCCAAATCGAGCGGGCGATCTATTGGGGTTTCGACGTCAGCCACCTGAGCGCCCATCTCGGCGCGCTCGACTTCAGGCCTGAGTTCTTCGACGTCGCCCTCGAGCTGGCCAGCGAGTTCGGCCTCCCGTTGCGGCTGCCGAGCGCCGAGGCCGAGCGGCAATGGGGCTTCCCTTTCAGGGAACGGGCAGCCGAGGAAGGGGTCATCTCCCCCGACCATCTGGTTCGGGTCTCCCGCAGCCACAGCGCGCGAGGCGCCCTTGACCAACTGTTGGCCGACATCCGCCCCGGAGTGACAGAGGTAGTTCTCCGCCCCGCACTGGACACCGCGGAGCTCCGGTCGATCGCGCCGGACTGGGCCGCGCGAGTCGGCGACCATGACCTGGCCATGACCGCGGATTCGCTTCAAGTGCTTGCCAAGCGAGACCGCGTCCACCTGATCGGCTACCGGCAACTGCGAGATCTTCAGCGCCGTTGAGAGGCGCCCGCCGCGCCGGAGGCCCGGTCTTTTTCCCCTTCTTTCTCCCGTTCTTTCTCCGTAGAGTTCCCAACCAACCTGGACGCCAGACGTTCGAGGCCGGCCACCCGGCTCGCCTTGACGAGCACCGCAACCCCCGGCCCCAGGTCGCCGAGCAGCCGTTCCGCCTCGTCGATTCCGGCCGCCGGGCGCCGGCCGTACAAGTCGGTGCCGACCGGCAGGACCTCGATGCTGAGCCGATCGGCGAGAGCGGCGACCGCCATGTGGTCCTCGGGGCTGCGATCGCCGAGCTCGGCCATCTCTCCGAGGACCGCGATCCGTCGGCTCGCCGGCAGGGCAGCCAGAGACTCCAACGCCACCTTCATGGACGCGGGATTGGCGTTGTACGCATCGTTCAGCAACAGGCCGCCAGTCGCCGTGCGAGTCAACTCCATTCGCCAGCGCGACAGTCTGGCGCTCGCCAGCCCGGACACCGCCTTCTCCAGGGGAACGCCGCAAAGGCATGCGACAGCCAAGGCGGCAAGCGCGTTCGGCACCTGCTGCGCGCCTCTCGCCCCGACAACCACATCAGCCGTGCCCCATGGGGTACGGGCGACGAACCTCGGTATCAGTTCGTCATCTAGCCGAACGTCAGCCGCCAACAGGTCGGCTGCGTCGTTGCTCACCGAGTAGAAAAGCTTCCCCGCCTGTGTGAGCGCGGCCATTCCCGCCACCCGTTCGTCGTCGGCGTTGAGCACAGCCGTGCCATCGCTCGGAAGGGACTGGACGAGCTCCCCTTTGGCGGCTGCGACGTTGTCGAGGGTGCCGAACGCCTCGGTGTGCGCGGCTGCCACCGCGGTGACCACTGCGATCGTGGGTTTCGCGACGCGGCTGAGAAGCGCGATGTGGCCCGGTCCCCGGGCGCCCATCTCGACGATCGTCACCTCTGTGCCAGGAGCGGCGTTCGCCAGCGTCAGCGGCACGCCTAGCTCGTTGTTAAACGAGCCCTCGCTTGCGGTGATCGTCCGGGCTGCGGCCAGCGCGGCCGCGGCGAGATCCTTCGTAGACGTCTTGCCGACCGACCCGGTGATGCCGACGACTTGGCCGGCGAGGCGGGCCCGTGCCGCCGTTCCAAGGGCCAGCAGCGCTGCACCGGTGTCCTCGACAACGACCGCCGGGACACCGACGCTCTCGAACATTTTGTCCTGGTCGACCATGACGGCCGACGCGCCGGCGTCCACCGCTGCGGGAACGAACTGGTGACCGTCACGTTCGGCCTTGATGGCCACGAAGAGCTCGCCGCCGCGCACCAACCGCGAGTCGATGACGACCGACTCCAGCCTCTCCCCCGGCCGGTCCCGGTCGTGGCGATCTTCCCATTTGACCGTGCCGTCAGTTGCTTCAGCCACCGCCAGAGGGGTCCAATCCACCCACCGATGATCGCAGGTGGGAAGGCGTGGCGGAGCGAGGGTGACGGGCTTCTCGCGGGCAGCCAACTAGCGTGGCTCGGCAATGGCCGGGGAATTGCCGCCTCGAAAAGTGCGGCTGCTGGTGCTGTACGGCGGCCGCTCGGCAGAGCACGAAGTCTCGTGCATATCGGCGCTTCATGTCGTTCGTGCCGCCGATCCGGGCCGCTACGACCTGAAAGTCGTGGGAATCACCACCGACGGCCGGTGGATGGATGCCACGCCGGCGCTGCTCGACGCCGGCACCGGAGGCCAACTCGCGCTGCCCTCGCCCGACACGATCGCCAGCCGCGCTGCGCTGGAACCGGTGACAACGGTCACCTCCCTCGACGACTCCAGCCCCCTCGTCGTCCTCCCCCTCCTCCACGGACCGATGGGCGAGGACGGGACGGTCCAGGGACTACTCGAGATCGCGGGAGTGCCGTACTGCGGGCCTGCGGTCGCCGGATCGGCTGCGGCGATGGACAAAGGAATCGCCAAGTCCCTTCTCGCCGCCGCCGGCCTGCCCCAAGCGCGCTACGTGTCTCTGCGTGAGGGGGAGATCGACTCCGACCCAGACGCCGTCCGCCGGCGGGTCGAGTCGGAACTGGGATGGCCGGTCTTTGTGAAACCGGCGAACATGGGCTCCTCGATCGGGATCACGTGCGTCCACGGGCCCTCCGAGTTGGCCGCGGCGCTGGAAACGGTGCGGCGTTACGACGAGTTCGTGATCATCGAGGAAGGCGTGACAGGCGCTCGCGAGCTCGAGATGGGCGTGCTCGGGTGGCCCGATCTGCGCACGTCCGTTCCGGGGGAGATCAAACCGAGTCGCGAGTTCTACGACTTCGAGGACAAATACCTCGACGGTGCCGCGGCTCTCGACGTCCCTGCGTCCGTACCCGACGAGGTGGCGAACGAGATGAGCCGTCTCGCGGTGGCCGCCTGCAATGCTCTTCGGGTCGATTCGATGGCGAGGGTCGATTTCTTCTGGCAAGAGGGCGGCAGAGGTTTGTTGGTGAACGAGGTGAACACCATTCCAGGGTTCACACCCATCTCGATGTTCCCGCAGCTTTGGGCGGCGTCCGGAATCCCCTACGAGCGACTCGTCGACGAGCTGGTCGACCAGGCGTTGCGGCGGGCGGACAGGCGAAGGCGGTTCGAAACCAACCGCTGACGGCTCCGGCTCGGGGCGTTTGGCCGGCGAGAGCAGCGACCGGGGCGTCGACGTGGATGTCCGAAAACCGCCAGTCTTTCTCGCTTGAGAGCGGCATGCTGTAGCAGTGATGGATGACGAGCACTGCTACCGGGCGGCGTGCAGCAAGGACGGTCGTTTCGACGGTGCGTTTTTCATCGCGGTGGTCACCACCGGGATCTACTGCCGTCCGAGCTGTCCAGCGATGACCCCGAAACGCGCGAACGTCCGCTTTTATCCGACGGCCGCAGCCGCGCAGGAAGCTGGTTTTCGGGCGTGCAAGAGGTGCCGCCCCGACGCGGCGCCCGGCTCGCCCGAATGGCTCGGCCGCGCCGACGTGGTTGCGCGAACCATGCGGCTCATCGGAGACGGCGTGGTCGAAAGGGAAGGCATCTCCGGGCTCGCTCGACGGCTCGGGTACAGCACTAGGCAGCTGCATCGGCTTGTCTTCGCCGAGTTAGGCACCGGGCCCCTCAGCCTCGCCCGGGCCCGCAGAGTGCAGCACGCTCGCATGCTCCTCGAGACGACCGACCTGCCGGTCACGGAGGTTGCCTTCGCGTCCGGCTTCGGCAGCATCCGCCAGTTCAACGACTGCATCCGCGACGTCTACGCCCTCTCCCCCACCGAGATCCGCGTCCTCGGCGCGCGACGTCGGAGGCCAAGAGCCCTTGCCGGACAGGGGATCGAAGTCCACCTCGCATACCGACCGCCGATCGAACTCGAAGGTCTCCTCGGATTCCTCGGACAGAGGGCGGTCCCGGGAATCGAGAGCTGGGACGGGCGAACCTACTCGCGGGTGCTTGCGCTTCCTCACGGCGAAGGTTTTGTCAGCGTGTCCGCCGGCGACCCGCGCGCGTCGGACTCAAACGCCAAGCCGGCCCCCAAGTCCGGCTACGTGAGCTGCACCCTCGAGCTTCAGGACACCCGCGACTTCACGACAGCGGTCGCACGGATCCGCTCGCTGCTCGACCTCGACGCGGACCCTGTCGCAGTCTCGGCGACGCTCGGCCGCGACCCGACGATGGTGCCACTCGTTGCGGCGAGGCCGGGGCTGCGAGTCCCCGGATCGGTCGACGGTTGGGAGACGGCCTTGCGCGCCATCATCGGGCAACAGGTGTCGGTGAGTGGAGCGCGCAGTCTGGCGAGCCGGCTCGTTGACAGCCTCGGTAAGTCGGTGCAGCAGCCGCGGGAAGCGCTGACCCATATGTTTCCCACCGCCGATGCCATCGCTGCAACCGATCCTTCGGCGCTTCCGCTTCCGGCTGCTCGAGGCCGGGCGCTGGTGACGTTAGCCAGGGCGGTCGCAGAGGGAGGCATCGTGGTCGACCCCGGTGCTGACCGCGACGAGACCGAAGCTGCGTTGAAGGCGCTTCCCGGGATCGGTCAGTGGACCGCTTCGTACGTCCGCATGCGGGCGCTGGGAGACCCCGACGTTTTCATCGCCGGCGATCTCGGTGTCAGGCGGGGTCTGCAGCGCGCACTCGCCGGCGACGGTTCGGCGAACGGACAGAGTGAGCTCGCGGTCAGTGAGGCTTGGCGGCCGTGGCGCTCCTACGCCACCGTCCACCTTTGGTCCGCAACCAACCCCGCAACTCAAGTTTCCAGAAAGGAGCTCGTTCCCTCATGACCACCCAGACAAACCCCAGGCGTTTGCTTCGCTTGCTTCCGCCGGCGACGAACACTTCGAAGGTCTGGTGGGACGAAATCGTGGTTCCCATCGGCTCGACGAAACTTGACGTTCTTCTGATCAGTGACGGCGAAGCACTGACCGGCCTCTGGTTCGGCAAGAGCCACCCCGGCACGCCGCAATCCCCCGGCTGGGCGCGCGACCGAGCTCCTGTGGCGGCGGCCGCTGGACAGCTAGCTGCTTATGCCGAAGGGGATCTCACTCAATTCGAACTTCCGCTCCGGCCGGCGGGCAGCGAGTTCCAGCGTGCGGTGTGGGCCCGGTTGCTCGACATCCCCTACGGCGTGACCACCAGCTACGGCAAGGTGGCAACAGACGTCGGGCGCCCCAACGGCAGCCGCGCGGTGGGGGCCGCGGTCGGAAGCAACCCCATCGCGATAGTGATCCCCTGCCACCGTGTCATCGGTGCCAACGGGTCCCTCACTGGGTACGGGGGCGGATTGGACAACAAGATCGCTCTCCTGAAGCTCGAAGGCGTCTCGCTGTAGCGCTCTAGCGCTGTAGGTCGGGGCGGGTGGGCGGAGGCGGGGAGGCTGACGGCGGGGCGGCTTGCCGCTGCCACCGACCCATCCCGAGCGCGCTTTCGTAACAGGGCTTCGCCGGCCGCCGGCGATCCAGTTACGAAATCGCGCTATGGCGACATCTTCGTCACGCGATTGCCCGGCCGTGAAAAGCGAGTGTTACGAAAGTGCTGCGGCGGGGGTGCCGGCGGCGACCTTTTGACGCCAGGCGTCGAACTTGGAGTCGGTGGTCGACTTGAGAAAACCGAGCAGCAGACCGCCGTCCCCCGACGCCTTCAGCCTTCCCCGCATGAATGCCACACTCGGATCCACCCGGCCCGAGAGGAGGTCGACGGCGTCTTCGCCGGCGACTAGCAGCACGAGGTCGGCGTTCGCGTCGACCCCCGCCTCACCGTCCACCGGCTTGCCGTCCTGGTAGCGCCAGTGAAAGCCGGCTTCTGTGCGCTTCCTGCCGGTGCCCTCGGTGACCGCCAGCGAAACAGTTCCTGACAGACCGGGTGCTTCGGGCAGAAGGCCCACCGACCCGGCCGCCTCGGACGCCCACTCGTCACTCGGCCAATCCACGATCGTCGGCCTTTACCGGCGGCCGGCCGAGACGGACTCGATGCCGGCGAAGAGGTCCGTGCCGTCGCCGATTCCTCTCGTCAGGTCGCGCGCGACGTCGTACTCCTCGAATGGATGCAGCTCGTCGGCGACCTCGGCCGGCAGGCCGAACCAGTGGAGCGAATTCGGGTCGATCTGGGTGGCGTGAGCGAGCAGCGCCTCGCGCGCCACCGCCACGAATCCGCGCACGTCGACCACGATCTGGGGGAACTCGTGCGAGTCGCCCTCATGTCGCTCCGCCTCGGACTCGAGCCAGTGTGCGAGCCGATCATCGGAGTAAGGCGATTCGAGCCCGAGCTCCAAGAACTTGCTGTGCATCGCGAGCATCCGTTTGGCGGACCAGCGCACATAGCAAAGCCGGGATGGCTGCCAGACGGGGCCGGCTTCGGGGTAACGATCAGGGTCGCCGGCAGCGTCGAAGGCCAGCTCCGAGATCTCGTTCACACGGAGGTGGTCGGGATGTGGGTAGCCGCTCTGATCCCGGGGGTAAGTCACGACTACCTGCGGTCGCTCCTTGCGGATGATCGCGACAAGGCGGCCGACCGCCTCGCCGAGTGGCGCCGCCGCGAAGCTGCGCGGATCTCTGTTGGCTTCGCTGTCGGGCATGCCCGAGTCCCTGTAGCCAAGGTAGACGACCTCGTCGTAGCCGATGATCTCCGCAGCTCGAGCGAGCTCTTCCTCACGGATCGTTGGGAGGTTGTCCCTTACCTCTGGCCGGTCCATGGCCGGGTTGAGGACGTCACCCTCCTCGCCCCCCGTGCAGGTGACCAGGACGGTACGGACGCCATCCGCGTGGTAGCGGGCGACGGTGGAAGCACCCTTCGACGACTCGTCGTCGGGATGGGCGTGAACTGTCAGTAAGCACAGCCGCGACATTCCACCCAGGTTACCGACGGTATGCGAGCAGCTTGGAACCTGGGCGCGGGGGGCCGCTGTTACAGCCGGTCGATCTCGCCGGCCAGGTCGACGTCGGCGGAGGTCAAGCCGCCGGCGGAGTGGGTGGTGAGCCTGAGGGTCACCGTGTTCCAGGAGATGTTTATGTCGGGGTGGTGGTTTCGCTGCTCGGCGAGACGACCGACCTCGTTGACCCAGGTCAACGCGGCCGCGAAGTCCGCCAGGACCTTGGTCTTCACGAACTCGTCTCCGTCGCGGGACCAGTCGAGGTTCTTCAAGGCCTCGCCGATCTGCTCTTCCCCGAGGAGCTCCTTTGCCATCCGCTCCACCTCCTTCGAGCGTGCAGCGAAGGAGCCTATCCGGTGCGCGTTTCCGGGATATACCCTTCTGGAGACTTCCCCCGTCGTATACAAGCCGACACCCGACCGACGGGGGTAACGCGTGTCTGAAAGCGCCGAGTTGTCACGCCTGCGCCAACACATCCATCTCGCCGGAGGCCGCCTTTACGCCGGCGCGGTGCCAGGTGGCCTCGCCTTCGCCGACCCCCAGCAGGCTCTGCTGGTGCTTGGGCCTCCCCGATCCGGCAAGACGTCCGCGGTGGCGATGCCAAACGTTCTGTGCGCCCCGGGCGCGGTGGTGGCGACCTCCACGAAGACCGACCTGTTGGCGTCGACGGTCGCGTCCCGCTCGGAGATCGGCCGCTGCTGGTTGATGGACCCGTCGGGCTCGATCAAGGTGGATCCGCTTGACGTGACCAGACTTCGCTGGTCTCCGGTCGCCGCGGCGTCGACCTGGGACGAGTCCTTGCTGATGGCAAGGGCAATGACCGGCGCGGCCAGACCGACGGGCCGCCTGGGCGAGTCGGCGCACTGGACGGAAAGGGCGGAGGCAGTTTTGGGGCCGCTGCTGCATGCTGCTTGCCTCTCGGGAGACGGCATCGACACGGTTCTCGGGTGGACCCTCCGACAGGACATGCAGGCGGCGCAGTCCGTGTTGCACGCGCATGGAGTCCAGGTTGCCGCGGACGTGTTGGGAGGTATCGCGGCCACCGACCGGCGTGAGCTGTCCGGGATCTGGTCGAGCCTCGCAGGAGTTCTCGCGGCGTACCGGTCCGACGCGGTCCTCGACAACTCGACGGCGCCGAACTTCGATCCCGCTGCGTTCGCTTCCAGCAACGACACCGTGTACATCCGCTGCTTACTCGGCAAGAGCTACAAGATCGACGACGCCTAGTGGCCCGGTAGCGGTCCCGGCGGTAACGATGATCCTCGACGAGGTCGCCAACATCGCCCCGCTGCCGGACCTGCCGGCGCTGGTGAGCGAAGGGGGAAGCCAGGGCGTGCAGACCCTTGCATGTCTCCAGGACCTGTCACAGGCGAGAGTGAGGTGGGGGCAGGCGGCGGAGGG
>CAZCCS010000044.1:0-2292 GCA_964497005.1 uncultured Acidimicrobiaceae bacterium
GCGGGCACCGCCGTCGACTGGCTGGTGGAAGACCTCGGCATCCTGGCGAGCGCCGGCGAATCGGAGGCCGTAGCGGCGCAGTGCGAGGACACTGGCGGAGTGGTGGCGGTTCCCGCTTTGCTCGGCTACGGGACCCCGCAGTGGGACTTCGGCGCGCGAGGAGCGGTCTTCGGCCTCACCCGCGGCTCGGGACGCCCCGAGTTGGTGCGCGCGGTGCTGGAGGGTGTTGCGCACTCGGGCGCCGACCTGCTCGGAGCGGCCGAGCGCGACGCCGATCTGAAGGTGGGGCACCTCAGGGTGGACGGCGGAATGACAGCCAACGATGTCTTCGTTCAAGCCCTTGCAGACGCCTGCGACCGGCCGGTGGAGATCTCCCGCGAACTCGAGGCGACGACCCTCGGCGCCGGGCTGCTCGCCGGCCTCGCCACCGGAGCCTGGGCCGGCTTCGACGACATCGCTGAAACGTGGAATCCCCGAGCTGTGGTCGAGCCGAGCGGCCGGCCGGCAAACCGGGATCGCTGGCGGTCAGCAACCGACAAGGCCGCCCGCTGGTACCCCGAGCTCAGCGAATTGGGCTTCTAGACAGGCAGTTCCTGCCGGAGCTCCAGAACGGGTTCCTGAAGGTCGCCGAGGCGCTCCACTCTTTCGAGAACCTGGTCGGGCTCGAACCGCAACATCAGAGGGTCACGCGCGGAGAGAGCCTTGTCCAGCTCGTCCCAGGTGACCGGTGTTGAAACACTTGGACGATCGAGAGCCCTCACCGAGTACACCGCGACCGTCGTCTTGGAGGCAGTGTTCTGGCTCCAATCAATCAGCACTTTCTTTTTCCTGCGGGACTTTTCCATGACGCTGACGATGAGATCCGGATGATCGCGTTCGAGAAGCTGCGCAACCGCCTGCGCGAACGGCTTCACCCGGTCGTAGCCGGCGCCGCTGTTGAGAGGCGCGTAGACCTGAATTCCCTTGCTGCCAGAGGTCTTTGGCCAGGCCTGCAGTCCGAGCCGCTCGAGCGCGTCGCGCAGGATGAACGCAACCTCTGCGCACGTGACGATGTCGGCCGGCGCGCCGGGGTCGAGGTCGAACACCACCGTGGTCGGAACGTCTAGATCCGGCGCCTGAGCAAGACTCGGATGGATCTCTATCGCTGCGAGGTTGGCGACCCACACCAGCGAAGCCGGCTCGTCTATAAGGCAATAGCGCACGTCGCCCATCAGGACTGACTCGACCCAGGGGGGCTTGTGGGAAGGGCAGTTCTTTTCGAAAAAAGACGGCCCGGCGACGCCGTTCGGCCACCGCCGGAGCGTTATCGGACGGCCGCTGAGATGCGGAACCATCACCGTCGCGATGCGCGAGTAGTAATCGATCAGCTGGCCTTTGGTGAAGCCGGTCTCAGGCCACAGGACCTTGTCGAGGTTGGAGAGGCTGAGGCTGCGTTCTCCGACGCGGACCTCCACCCGTTGCGGCTCCGGCACCGGATCAGGCTGACCGCTTCTTGGCCCTGGCCAGGCTCTCCTCCAGCGCCGCCATCAGGTCGACCACCGGCGCCGCGGGCTCCGGCGCTTCGGGAGCGACGATCTCTTCGCCCTCGGCCTTCGCGTCGATGAGCGCAAGGACCTTCTCCCTGTACTCATCGTGGTACTTCTCCGGTTCGAACTGCGCCGACAACGACTCCACCAACTGCTCCGCCATCTTCAACTCCCGCTCGCTCGGTTGGGTGTCGGCAGCCTTCGGCACCTCTAGCTCCGCGGTGTCGACGACTTCGTCCGCGTACAGCATCGTCGAGAGGACCAGCACGCCTTCGCGCGCCCGGATGGTCGCCAGGTACTGCTTGGTCCGAAGAACGAAACGGCCGACCGCGACCTTGCCGGTGCGCGCCATCGTTTCGGCCAGCAACGCGAACGGTTTCTCGGCTCGCCCGTCGGGCACCAGGTAGTAGCTGTGCTCAAAGAAGACCGGATCGATCTCGGCCAGGTCCACGAACTCCTCGATGTCGATGGTCCTGGTTGCTGCCGGATCGAGGGCGGCGAGCTCCTCCTGGGTGATCGTCACGTACCTGCCGCCGCCGATGTCGTATCCCTTGACGATGTGGTCGTAGGGGACTTCCTCTCCGTCGATCGAACACACCCGCTTTTGGTTGATGCGGCCGCTGTCTTCGTCGTGTAGCTGGTTGAAGCGGACGTCCTTGGGTGAGGTGGCCGTCACCAACTTCACCGGGACGTTCACCAGCCCGAAGCTGACCGAACCGCTCCATATGGCCCTAGGCATGACAACATTCTTCCCTGATGTCAGAAG
>CAZCCS010000044.1:2392-13606 GCA_964497005.1 uncultured Acidimicrobiaceae bacterium
CCGAACCGCTCCATATGGCCCTAGGCATGACAACATTCTTCCCTGATGTCAGAAGTTACGCACCCCGATCCGACCATCGCGTCCGCCGGCGCCCGCATCGCGGAGCTGCTCACGGGCGGGGCGGGGTCGGGGCTTCGTGATCCGTCGGGCTCGGACCTGGTGTTCGAGGAGCGACTCTCCGTGCGCGGGTTGGCACGGCGTGCGGCGCCGGCCGACGTGTGGGCGGTGGATGGGGGGCAGTCGCTGGTGGCGGACGCTCGTTGTCTGCAGGTGTACGCGGCGAGGGCGTCCCGTGTCCGCTGGCGGGACGGCGGCTGCGCGCTCGAAGAAGAGGGGTCGCTGCAGGCGTTCCTGTTCGGGCTGGGTGAGGAACGGAGAGTCCTGTCCGAGCTCGGCGCTCCGGTGGCGGCCGATTCGCCCGTCGACGTGAACCTGGTGAGGGACTGGAACGAGTGGTCAACCGCCGCCCGATGTGTAGAGGAGGCCGATCGGGGCGGGCTGGTGCTGATAGACGGCGACCTGCAACCGGACTGGCGGATCCCCTCGTCGTGGCTGGCGACACTGTTGGGGGCGGCGGCTGGGCGTGGCGTGCTTCTCGCCGGGGTGACCAAGCACACCTCTCTGTCGTGGAACGGGGCGCCGCTGCTCGGCCAGCTCGAGCGTCTCGCGGAGGAGTCGCTCGGCAGTCGTCAGTGCTGGTGGGTTCCGGTGGCGCGGACCCGCCCGGATGTGGGCGCGGGGATCCAGGTGGTGGTCGCCCGGCTAGACCCGGATGCCCGCTTCTCGTTCCGGGTGGACCTGCCGGCGGAGTGCGATGCGGAGGCGGCGCTGGGGTCGTTGTCGGCCCTTTGCGACGACGCCGCCTTCCCGGGATACCCGTACCCGCTGAGCGTCGCGGATCGTCTCGCCGCGTGCGGGTCGCACGTGCGCGATGAGGTGTGGGCACAGATCGAGGAGGAACTGGACCGGGTCGGCGTTCCGCTGGATGTCCGGGAGCGCGCCTTTGCCGATCGCCACCGGTTGATGGAGCGGGCGTAGGGCCCGGCGGGGCGGGGCCGGCGGGGCCGGCGAGGGCGGGGCCGGCGAAGCAGGGCCGGCTGCCGGCGAGACCGGTCCGGGGGGCCCGGCGGGGTGCGGCGAGAGGGGCGGGGCCCGGCGGACGGCCCGGGGCGCCGGCCTTGGCTTTGAGGGACATCTGGTTTCTGTGGGACGTACGCGCCAAAAACCTTCAAATTTGGACCGCAAAAACCAAATGCACCGCAAAGCGCGATCGCAGGGGCCGCACTCGGGTCCCGGGCGAGGTCTCACCTGCCTGCCAGACTGACCAAGTGCACCCAGACGACGTGTCGGCCGAGGTAGCGACCCCTTCCCGCGCACCGACTCGCCATATTCGCGGCCGCCTGTACGGCCGCAACGTGCTCGACGGGGTGTTCCGGGCGGCGCCGGACGAGCTCCTGGTGGCCGTGGACGAGGCGACCGACCGCCGCTACCTGTTCAGGGTCGTCGACGTCACATACGGAAGCGAGCATCGAGAGCCGGGTTGGGCGGAGCGGGTCGCCGGGACGCTCCTGGCCGACGACGAGCGCGGCGAGTCGGGGCTTCATCCGCTGCACGAGCAGGGGAGGCGAACCTATCGGGTCGCCGAGTGCCGCTGCCTGGGTTACCTGGCGCCGCCAGAGCCCGGCGCAGGGGCGGCGCGGACGGTGTTCCGGAAGCCGAAAAGCCTGCCGTCACAGTTCGCCGCCGTCGTGGCGCCCGAAGCGGAGGACTTCGCGTTCCTCGCCGGCCGGATGGGAGACCTACCGATTGGCAAGCTGCGCAGCGGCGAAGCGATCGTCGACTTCACGGTTGGGATTCCGGGCGAATCGCTGGCGACGCACGTCGGGATATTCGCCACCACCGGCATGGGCAAGTCCAACCTGATGCAGGTTCTGGCGGCGGGGGTGATGCGTGCGAACGGTCGTTACTCGCTCCTCCTCGTGGACCCTCACGGCGAGTACCGAAACGCACTCGCCCGCCATCCATGGGCCGAAGGGATGCTCCGCGTCTACGCCAACCGGTCGCTCCCGGGTTCGTCGGCGTTGCGAATCAGCCTGGGCGAGTTGACCGTCGACGACCTGCGCACCGCTTACGACTGGAGCCGTCCGCAGGAGGAGGCTCTGTACGAGCTCGAGCGCCACTACGGAGTCGAGGGGCTGTCGTGGCTCGCCGACTTTGCGGCCCTGGAGGACCTGGCCGGCTTTCGCGACGTGGAGATCTCGTCGCGGGTCGCGCTCAACACACTTCAAGTGGTTCACAGACGGGCCCGGCGCATTGTGGACCTCCGCTGCATCGCCACCGACACCGGGCTCTCGGCCGGCCAACGGATCATCGACGACCTGCTGGCCGGGAGAGTGGTGCTGGTCGACGTGAGCGGTCTCGGCTCCACCGAGGAGGTTCTGGTCGCGTCGTTCCTGGCGAGGCGGGTGCTCGAAACCTGGCAGGGCGCGTACCTCGACGATCCCGATCGGCATCGGCGGATGCCGGTTGTGTCCGTTGCCCTGGAGGAGGCCCAGCGGGTGCTGGGTGCCAGCAAGGACCGGGACTCGAACGTCTTCCCGAGAGTGGCACGGGAGGGGCGCAAGTTTGCCGTCGGGCTCTGTGCGGTCACCCAGCAGCCCAAGCTGCTCGACGACGAATTGCTGAGCCAGTTCAATACCTTCTTCATCCTCGGCCTCGCCGACGAGAAGGACCGCAACATGCTTCGGTCGTCCTCGAAGCAGGACATCAGCGCGCAGGGCGCCGAGATCCAGACCCTCATGCCGGGCGAATGCCTTGTGGTCAACCTGCACGCGCCGTTCGCCGTGCCCGCTCTGGTAGACCTCTACAGCGAGCTGGTGCGCCGAACACCCGCCCCGCCGGCGCCGCGGCCGGTGGCTGCGGCCAACACCGCCGCCCTGGTCGACTGAGCTCTGGTCGTTTACTCCGACTCGAAGTCGCCGGCGGTCCCGCGCAGCTGACGCAGCA
The DNA here is from genome assembly GCA_964497005.1 of uncultured Acidimicrobiaceae bacterium. Lineage (GTDB taxonomy): Bacteria > Actinomycetota > Acidimicrobiia > Acidimicrobiales > Palsa-688 > DASUWA01. The sequence continues at coordinate 5,399 of CAZCCS010000044.1, forward strand.
CCGACACCAGATCCCCGATGTCCGAAGCGGAAAGACCCGGATCGCTGAACACCTCACGGTTGACCGCGTCGGTGGCCTTGAGCGCGACCCGGCGTCCCTCCTCGGTTATCTCCGCGAGGGTCGTGCGCTTGTCGGTCGCGTGCGGAACCCGGCGAAGAAGGCCCTGCGCTTCCAACCGGTCGACCGCGTTGGTGACGCTCGTGGGGTGAACCTGTAACCGAGCGCCCACCTTGTTCAAGGGCAAGGCGCCGGTGCGGCTGAAGAGAAGCAGCATGAGCACCTCGTACCTGGCAAAGGTCAGCTCGAGGGGACGCAGGACGGCGTCGATGCGGGCCAGGTATATCTGTTGCGCGCGAAAGACCGACGTCACGGCGGCCATCCCGCCGGCCGCGTCGGCCCAGCCGTGCGCTTCCCACTGGCGGCGCGCCTCGGCGACCGGATCGAACCTGAGAGGTCTCGAGCGGGCCACGGCGAGCGAACCTACCCGCCTATCTCCACCCGCCACCCTGCCGGGTCTAGCCAGAGCCGCCGGCGGGAGCCCGGCTTGTGGATGTCGGAGTCCTCGTAACCGGCGTCCCCCTCCCAAAGCGTTGCTGCGAGGCTGCCATCGGAACCAAAGCCAAGGCGGGTTTCGAACCTCTCGGGAGGCCGGGACGCTGCAGCGGCCAGCGCGGATTCCACGTCTCGGTGCCGGGCGATCCACCACAAGGTGGTGAAGGTGGGTGGCGCCAGCTCGACCTCGCCGGCATCCCTGGCCGCCATCGCCGCGGCCGGGGACAGCCACTGGTGGTCGTGGATCTCGCCCTTGTCGATCACGATTTCGCCAGCGGCCGACGCGAGGAAGAACCACGTGGCGAAACGCCTCGGAGCATCGGGAGGGGGGATCCAGAAGGACAAGGTCACCAGGTCGGCTTCGGAAAGCTCCAGGCCGGCTTCCTCCCAAGCTTCACGCACCGCGGCCCGCCGCGCGCCGGCAACCTCGGCGTCCTCCTCCGAAGACGCTGGGACGCCCGCCAAATCGCCCAGGTCCACCTGACCGCCTGGGAACACCCACATGCCCCCGAAAGCCCCGCGCCTATTTCTGTGCAGAAGAAGCACCTCCACCCCGCCGGGCGAGTCGCGCAATGGCACGACCGTGGCCGCGGGCGTCGGTTCGGTCGCTCTCGGTTTGTCGGTGCCCGCTGGTTCCGGAGCCATTTCCCTCCGCGTTGTCTCCCTATGGGTCGGCTCCCTAGTGCCGCCACCCATTCTGTCGGGCGGCGGCGCCGGCGAAGCGAAAATGCTCGAGCACGGCTCGGGACACCAGTTCGGCATCGCCGCGTCGTAACCGCGGGCGACCTCTCTTGAGCCGACGGGCGACGTCGCCGGCGAGCACGACCCGAACACCCTGCCGCCTTACCCCCCGCCGCGGCAACCGGAACTCGCCGGCTCCCCCGTCAGGGTGCAACGCGACCAGGGGCCTGGCCTTCACGGCCAACCGGTCGGAGACCACCCGCGCCTGCCAGCGAACCGAGTCCGTAGTGAGTCGCCGCTCGCCGAGATGGACGTACCTGATCCCCACCCGGGGCGAAGCTCGTGTGGTCTTCGTGTCGATAACCCACACGCCGGTGGGACCGACCGCCAGGTGATCGATGTTGGCGTTGCTGCCGGGGATCGCCAGGTCGTGAAAGACGTGCCACCGCCTGCTGGTAAGCGTGTCAAGAACCGCGGCCGTGGCGACCTCTCCCCCGGCGCCTCGTAGCCACCTGCCGGTGTCGCGGTCGCCACGCCAAGCTGCCGCTCCCGCAAACACGCAGCCGAGAGAGCCTTCGACCATGATCCTGACGATCCCGTGAGTCCGGCCGTAAGCCACCCATCCCGCCGCCGATGCCCCCAGCAGCGCCGCCCACCTTAGGGCGCCGAAGAGCCGGCGGCGTGACACGGCCATGAGATAAACCTCTCTGGCCGACCCCCCGGCGGTTCCCCACGTTCCCACCCCACGAAGGATAGGGTCGAAAACCACATGGTTGTTATTCGTCCCACCCGTCTGGTTGCCTGGACGTCATGAGGATCGCAGCGATCGGCGACGCCCACCTGGGGCGCTCGTACCTTCCGGTCACCGCGGATGGCGGGGTCAACCAGCGGGAGTTCGACTTCGAGCGGTCCTTCGAAGCCGCGGTCGACCTGGCGCTGTCCCAGTCCCCCGACCTGGTGGTGTGGCTCGGGGACGTGTTCGACCATCCGAGGCCCACCTACCGGTCCTTCCGGGTGGCTCAGAGGGGGCTCGCGCGAATCCGTGAGCACGGCATCAAGGCGGTGGTGATCAGCGGGAACCACGACACCCCCCGGCTGCCGGGGACCGGCAGCCCTTACTCCGCCCTGGCAGACACCTTTCCGGACATGCACTTCGCCCACCGGCTGGCGTACGAGAAGTTCGAGCTCCCGGAGCTGGTCGTGCACGCGGTCCCGCAGATGATGACCGTCGAGGCCGCGCTGGACGCGCTGGACCAGGCGGCCAACGAGCGTGTGCCCGGCAAGACCAACCTTCTGCTGACTCACCCGCGGCTGACCCAGCTGCAGCCCCGCCACGCGGACATCAACGAAATCGAGGTCGACGCAGGACGCCTGCAGTCGGACCTCGTGCTGCTGGGCCACTACCACACCTTTGCCAAGGTCGGCGATGGCATGTGGTACGCCGGCTCGACCGACACCTTCACCTTCGCCGACGACCCTGAGCGCGCCAAGGGGATAGTGCTTCTCGACACCCACACCGGCGAGTGCACCCACGTTCCGCTCAAGGGATGCCGACCGCTCGTCACCTTGGAAACGGTGTATGCGCTGGGCTCGTCCCCCTCGGAGGTGCAAGAGCGGGTGATGACCCGAGCCTCACAGGTGCCCGAGGGTGCGGTGGCCCGCCTCTACATCGACGGGGTCGATCCCGAGGTGTACCGCATGCTCGACATGCACGCGATCCGCGACGCCGCTTCGGCCGCGCTGGCGCTGAAACTCGAACCGCAGTTCGTCTCCACGACGATGCATGCCGAGCTGCCCAAAGTGACCACGCTCGGCGCCCAGTGGGACGGCTACATCGGTGGGCAGGATCTCACCGGGCTCGACAGGGACCGGGTCCGATCGCTCGGGCACGACTACCTGGACCAGGCGATATTGGCAGCCGGCGGCGGCACTTGAGGCTCCGATGCTCCTGACCCGCCTGTACCTGAGGAACTACCGCGTCTACGAGGACGAACTGGACTTGGAGGTTCCGCCCGGGCTGGTGGGGATCTTCGGGCCGAACGGGTCCGGCAAATCGACTCTCCTGGAAGCGATCCTCTTCGCGCTGTGGGGTAAAGCCCGCACCACTAAGGAGCAGATCCGCTCTACGGGAGTCGGCGGGGACTGCCTCGCCGAGGTTGAGTTCGAGCACGAAGGCCACTTGTACCTGGTGAGACGGGTGCTACGCGGGATCAACTCGACCGTCTCGGTGGAGGTGCAGTGCGACGGGCTGGTGATGTCCACGGGCACTCGCGACGCAGAGAAGTACATCGAGTCGGTCCTCGGCATGGACGACTCGGCGTTCCGGGCGTCGGTGTTCGCCGAGCAGAAGCAGCTGGCCGCGTTCTCGAATCAGTCGCCGGCAGAACGCCGCCGGCTGGTGCTGCAATTGCTCGGAGTCACGCCTCTCGACGCAGCCCGAGACGCTGCGCGCCGCGACGCGCGCGAGCTGAACGATCGACACGAACGGCTCCGAAAGATGCTGCCCGACGTCTCCGTTATGCAGGTCGAGGCTGACGACGCGGAAGCGAAGGCGTCCGCCTCCGAGGTGGTGGCCGGGCAGGAGCGTGAAGCGGCGACCGCAGCCGAGGAACGCCTCGCGGCCGCCGATGCCGCGCTCGCGGCCCTCGACCGGCAGAGGCAGGAGCACGACTCGTTGGTCGCAGAAGGAAAGGCGGTCCGCAAGGAGCTCGACTCGCTCAACGAGCGGGTAGCAGCCCAGCGGACCGAACTGGATGCTCTCGAAGCCGCAGCCAGCGATCTCGATCGCCTCGAGGCGGCTTCCGAGGGTCTGGAGGCCGCCGAAGTCGAACTGGACGCCCTTCGAGCCGCGGCCGCCGCCGCCGAGCGCCTCGCCAAGACCCCGCTACCCCCCGAGCCGCTAGCGCCGGACGAGTCCGCGCTCGAGGCCGCCCGCACCGAGGCCGGTGAAGCTCGCGAGGCGGCCGCCCGGCTGACCGCCCTGCTCGAGGCGGCCACCGCAGGCGTCGCCCGCGCCAGGGAGCTCTTCGAGCGCTCGGAAAGCCTGTCGGGCGAGGCGGACTGCCCGGTGTGCGGGCAGGCACTCGGTGCGGCTTTCGAGACCGTTCAGGCCCACCGCTCTGCAGAGATGAGAGAGGCGGAGCTCCGCCAGGCCGAGCTGAGCACCCAGCAGGCGGCGGCAACCCGGTCGGCCAAGGAGGCCGAAACCCGCCTGGCCGACGCGGTCAAGACCGCTGAGGCCGCCCGGTCCGCCCGCGCGGCGTGGGAGCAGGCCGCCACCCGGCACGCCGAGGCGGGAGGGTCGCTCGCCGGCGCCTGGACCAAGGTGCTCGACGCTTCGCCCCCCGAGCGGAATCGCCCGGTGCTACCTCCGCTCGCCGGGCAACTCGCCGGCGAGGTATCCGGGCTGCGGAACAAGCTCGACGACATCCGGGCAGCGGCGGCCGCGGCCCAGCGGATTCGAGGCTTGTTGGAACGCAAACCAAGGCTGCAGGAATCTCTCGCCGCCGATGTCGCCAAGGCCGCGGTCGCCGAGGATCATGTCGGCCAACTTCGGGCCAAGCTCCGATCACTTGGCTTCGATGCGTCCGCCCTCGAAGTCGCCGCGACAGCGAGAGCCGCCGCGGCTGAAACCGCCCGAGCCGCTGCGGACAATGCCAGGGAGGCGGCCCTCAGCGCGGCAAGAGAACGCGAGCGCGCGTCCGCGGCTGCGCAGAGGCTCTCCGAGGCACGCGGCCAGCACGCCAGGCTCGGCGACTTGGAGTCGGAGACCCGGCACGTGAGCCGTGTGGCCGACCTTCTCTCCGAGTTCCGCAACACCGTGGTCGCCTCGGTCGGTCCGAGGTTGTCGTTGCATGCGGCGGAACTGTTTTCGGAGCTGACCGACCACGAGTACGACGAGTTGCTCGTCGACCCCGAGACGTATCAGCTTCAGATCAGCGACGGCGGACGGGTGTTCGGGTTGGACAGGTTCTCGGGATCCGAGGTCGACCTCGCCAACCTCGCGCTGCGGGTGGCCATCAGCGAGCACATCCACTTCCAGTCGGGTGGTTCGGTCGGTTTGCTTGTCCTTGACGAGGTATTCGGGCCGCTCGACGAGGAGCGCAAGGCGAGGATGCTGCTGGCTCTCGAACGCCTCCGCGGCCGGTTCAGGCAGGTTCTCGTCGTGACTCACGACTCGGAGATAAAGGAGCAACTCCCCGGCGCTATCGAGGTGGTCAAGCTGCCCGGGAGGCGGGCCACCGCGCGGGTGGTCGGAGGTTGGGGGGACTGACCGAGACTTTCGGACGGTCCATACGGGACGTATGGGTCGCGCTGGGACAGTCAACTGTCCATCCAGTCGTGGTCCACTACTGTTCGCCGGTCACCGTGGCTACTCGACCGGAGAAGAAGACCGCCCGCTTTCCGTGCTTCGACGGGCTCCGAGCGCTCGCCGCGCTTTCCGTCGTCGCAGTGCACACAACTTTCGTATCGGGCTTCACCGGCCGCAGCGGTTTCGGCAACTACACCGCTCGTCTCGAGATCGGGGTGTCGGTCTTCTTCGTCATCTCGGGCTTCCTCCTCTACCGGCCGTTCGCGCTCGGCCATTTCGACGGGCGGAGCACCTCGATGCGAGGCTTCTGGTCTCGGCGGCTCAAGCGGATAATTCCGGCCTACTGGGCGGCTTTTCTGATCGTCACTTACGTCATGCACGCCGACAAGGTCAGGCACGGGTGGGGAGCGCTCGCCATTTATCTCGGCTTCGCCCAGATCTACTCACCCCACTACGTCCTAACAGGCATCACCCAGGCGTGGTCCCTATGCACCGAGATGGCCTTCTATCTCGCCCTGCCGATCTGGGCGTGGTGCGTTGGCCGCCGCCGCCGCGACCCCGCCACCCAGCTCCGGCTCGAGCTGGCCGGCCTCGCAGGATGGGTCGCGGTAGGCCTGATCTACCGCGGCTTCGTGCTGAGCGCGCACGGGTCGATGGCCCTGACGATGGGCAACTGGCTGCCCGGATGCGCCGACCTTTTCGCGCTCGGGATGCTCCTGGCGGTCTTGAGCGCCTGGTGGACCGCCACCGGTGGCTCACCCCGGCTCCTCGACCACTCCGCGCTGCCTTGGATCAGCTGGGCGGTCGCCGGCTGGCTGTTCATCGCCGTATCCGAGGTCGGTCTCCCGGTCACCCCTGTCACCGCTTCGCCACTCGGATTGAGCGTGGTCCGCCAAACCCTCTACGGCCTGTTCGCCTTCTTCGTCGTCGCGCCGGCGGTGATCGGGCCTCAGGACCGCGGGCTGATCAGGAAGATGCTCCAGACCAAGCCGCTTGTCTTCCTCGGCACCGTCTCCTACGGCATCTACCTGTGGCACGAATCCTGGATCCAGATGTTCCTTCGCTGGACCGGTGACCGGCTCTTCACCATCTCCTTCCTGGAGCTGACCGCCTTCGTGGCGCTGATGGCGACGGTGACTGCTGCGTTGAGCTACTACGGACTCGAACGTCCGATTCTCCAAGCACGGATACGGGTCCCCGGACGAGCCGTACCGGAACCCCGGCGTGTACCCGAGGTCCAAACCGCTTCCGGACCGGTTGCCGCAGTGGGAGCTCAGAGCTGAGCGAGGACCCGTTGCTCGGTGGCGGCCTGGAAGCTGCGCAACCGCCTACGCTCGATACCGGCACCAAGCTGGGCGACATCGCCGCGTCCGCCGGCCTGCGCAGCGTTCAGATCTTCGCGTGGAGGGACCTCGAGCACCCCGAGGCTGGGGGCTCTGAGGTACATGCCGCGCGAATCGCCGAGCGGTGGGCGGCGGCCGGCATCGATGTGACCCTCACGGCCTCGCGCGCCGAGGGCGCTCCGCGCAGCAGCACCATGAACGGCTATCGCATCACCCGCCCCGCCGGCCGGTACCTGGTGTTCCCCGCAGCAGCGGCAACAGGGATCGCCCGGCGACGGGCTTTAGCGGATGCAGTGGTCGAGGTGTGGAACGGCATGCCCTTTTTCTCGCCCGTTTGGAGCCGGCGCCCACGGATGACGTTCCTCCACCACGTCCACGGCGGAATGTGGGACCTGGTGATGCCGGGGCCGCTCGCCGCGCTGGGCAAGGCGCTCGAAGCTCGGCTGGCGCCTCGCTTCTACCGCCACGAGCAGGTGGTGACGCTGTCCGAGTCGTCGCGGCAAGCGATCCTGAAAAAGCTGCGCCTGGATCCGGCCCGTGTGACAGTTGTACCTCCGGGTGTCGACGAGAGGTTCCAGCCCGGCCGCCACGTCGATGCGGATCCGTTGGTCGTAGCGGTCGGCAGGCTTGTCCCCTACAAGCGTTTCGACCTGCTCATCGACGTTCTAGTCCGCGTGCACGAGAGGCACCCGACGATGACGGCGGTGATCGCGGGGGACGGTTCCGAGAGGCCGGCGCTGCAGGAACAGATCGCTAGCCGTGGCGCGTCTGGCTGGATCAGCCTGCCCGGGCATCTCGACGACGAGTCATTGATCGCTCTCTACCAACGGGCGTGGGTCCTGGCGTCGTCGTCTGCATACGAGGGCTGGGGCCTCACCATCAGCGAGGCTGCGGCGTGCGGCACCCCGGCCGTGGCGAGCCCCATCGCCGGCCACTCCGACGCCGTGCAGGACGGTTACACCGGCTACCTCGCCGAGCCGGGCGAGGCCATGGTCGACGCAATCGGCGCTCTGATCGACAACGACCTCCTCCGCCGCCGCATGCGCCTCGGCGCCATCACCAACGCGGCGCGGCTCAGCTGGGACAGGGCAGCCCTCGAGTCGATGCGGGTGCTTGCGTCTAACGCCGCGGCGCGAGCCGGCGCATAGCCTTCCGCCCGGCCCCGAAGACCTCGACCACTGCAACCGCGGACAGGAGAACGAGCACTGGCTCGAGCGTCGCCCGGAATCGTGTCTGCCCGTAGGTGAGCAGCACCGCGACCACCACGTCCAGACCAACAGCAAGCATCGGAAAAATTGGGACGCCGCTCCGCCGGAGCCG
>CAZCCS010000045.1:0-13372 GCA_964497005.1 uncultured Acidimicrobiaceae bacterium
CGCAGGGTTGGGCCTTCGGGGTGTGAACATGACGTCGGACCCTCAGGACCTCGGCTCTCCCGACCTGGCCAACCGGGCCTGGGATCCACTCTGGGAGGTGTGTGCGGACAAGGATCTCCCCGTCCACTTCCACATCGGCGCCAGCCTCACCGCGATGAACTTCTACGGCAACTACTTCTGGCCGTCCCAACACGAGTATGTGAAACCCGCTATCGGCGGGTCGATGCTGTTCATCAACAACGCGCGGGTGATAATCAACACGATCTTCGCCGGCATCTTCGATCGCCATCCCCGGCTGAAAATGGTCTCGGTGGAGAGCGGGGTCGGATGGATTCCTTTCATCCGCGAGACGATGGATTACGAGCTCTGGGAGAACGCACCGGCACAGGCCGGGGAACTCAAGCGCATGCCGTCGGAGTACATCAAGGACCACTGGTACGCCACCTTCTGGTTCGAGCGCAACGACGGAGACGTTCAGGGGCTGATCGATTCGGTCGGCGAGGACATCGTCCTGTTCGAAACGGATTTCCCACACCCAACCTGCCTGTACCCATCGCCGCTCGACACCATCGCCGAGAAGATGCTCACCCTTCGCCCCGAGACACGTCGCAAGGTTCTCGGGGAGAACGCTGCCAAGCTCTACAGACTCTGAGCCTCAAGGCGGCCTAAGCCTTAATTCGGTCTCGGTCAGGACCTCGGCGAAGCGTCGATCTTGACCACCGCTTGGCCTCCGGCACCGAGTGGGACCTGTATGGCGACCGAGCCGGCCGTGTCAACGAGCACCGGCCTCGTCGATGCACCGGCGGGGCCTGTGAGTGTGATGACCGCTGTCGATCCGGGCTGGTATACACCGGGAGTCGTCACTGTCGCGGTGCCCGACCCCGCGAAGTTGAACCCGGCCGCAGTGCCGTTGCTGAGGGAGCTGAACTCCTGGTCTGCCGTCCGTTCGATCGACACCGAGTACCCCCACTGAGCCCACTTCTTGTCGATCGACAGGTACGACGCGACCGCCGGGAGCTTCGGATTGGCAAAGTCGGCCATCATCATCGGCACGTACTGGCGCAGGTCCCTTGCCCAGTAAGGAAAACTGTGGGTTCCGTACACGTAGTTGTCGTAGTAGGCAGGTATCGCGTCCGCGACTAGGTGGTTGTAGAAGTGCTGGGTCGACTGGTACACCGCTCCTTCGATTGCCGACGCGGCCGGGTTGGGAGCCTGGTCGTACGGTCCGTCCAACCCGGTTCCGGTCCATAGGTAGATGCCCATTCCGCGCAGGTTGGTATCGAGTGTGGCTGGGTCGTGACCTTGCCAGTTGATTAGATCGACGGCCGGGTCGCCCAGCTCCGAGAACGGCGGGACGTGATCGTCGCCGACCTCGATGGCCTCGATGACCGCGACCGCTCCGGGGAAGACGTCCGGATCACGCTCGATCTCGGGGGCGCCAGAGAACGTCGCCATCGACACGAACATGTCCGGATGGCGGGCCGCCATCTCGGCGGACCCGTAGCCCCCCTGTGACAGTCCAGCGACGGCCCGTCCTTCCCGGCTCGGGATGGTCCGGAGGTTGGAGTCCACCCATGGAACGAGCGAGTCGATGAGGTAGGACTCGAACTGCGAGGGGCCGTGGTTGGTCGTCGAATCGACCCAGTTGGTGAACCAGAAGCCGCCGTCGCCGTCAAAGCCGGCGTCTGGCATCACCGTTATCAGCTGGTACGGGGCCGTGGTCTGCTCGGCGCCTCCCTGGTCGATCCAGTCTGATGCCCGCCCGCTCGTTCCGTGGAACAGGTAGAGCACCGGATAGCTTTGGCCGGGACGCTGCCAGTAATCGGTCGGCAGGAGAATCCGGATGTTGACCGGACGCCCGAGATACGGAGACAGGACTTCCACGTTGTAATCGCGCTGGTCGAGCGCGGTCACCGCGAGAACGTGCAGGCCTGCCGCATCTCCGACGTTCAGCGATGGCCCTGACGCTCGCGCCGGCCCCACGGCCGTCAGCGGAATCAGGGCCGCGGTCACGATCAGCGCAACCCGCCGGCGCGAACTGCGCAAAAGCCGCGACATATACACAGCGTGACAGGCGCGGCGAGCGGTGTCGAGTCTCGCCGCCGGTGGGTGAAGGCGTGAGGTGGAGCCGGGAGGTGGGGATTACTCGCCCAGCGCCGCTCTCAACTCCCCGATTTCCGCTTTCAGGGCGGTGATCTCCTGCCGCAGCAGTCCCACTTCGGCGCGCAGAGCCTCGACCTCGTCGTTCTTCGCAACGGGGCTCGGCGCCGGGGCGCGATATGCGGCATCGCCCAGATATTCGGCACCGCCCCGATATGCGGCGTCGCCCGGATATCCCGCATCGTCGCCGGCGACGAGCTCGGCCGGTTCCCCCATGAGCAGTTGGGCCCATCGTTCTTCCTTGCGGCCCGGTTGTCTTGCAAGGCGCTGGACCAGCGGGTCCGGACGGTCGCTGAGCCGCTCCAACTCCGCTTCGACGTCGCCAAGGTTGTCGAACGAGGACATCCTCTCCGTCCTGGCCCGAAGTTCTCCCACTGTCTGGGGCCCTCTTAGAAGCAGGACCGCGAGGATGGAAAGGCTCCGCTCGTCCAAGCCGAACACCTCATCCACCACCTGCCGGTACCGGATCACCGATCGCCCGTGGGATGGGTGGACGAACCGAAGCAGGCCACCGTCTTTGAGCGAGGACAGCGCCTCCCGCACGGTCCCCTCGTCGTAGCTGACCACGGGATCGCGGTTCGATGTTTGGTTGCATGCGAGTACGAGCGCGTTGAGTGTCAGGGGGTACTGCTGGGGCGTCGTCAACTGCTTCTCCGCGAGGCTGCCGATTACTCGTGCCTCGACCGGGTTCAATTCCATTCAGACGAGCATACGGTCGGGCATGAGCGGTGACGCCGGCAAGCGCCGGGCTGGCCCTAGACGACAGGTTTGGGCCGGCGGAAGTGGCCAGAGTTGGGCCGGCGGGTAGACCGGACGGACCCAACTGCGGCCACTTCGCGCTCGTGCCAAGCGGCGGAACTGGACAAAGTTCGGCGTCGCCGGCGGCTTTCACCCGCGAACTCTGGCCAGTTCTGCGCGGCGAGCGACGGAGCCGAGTCGCAGACAGCCCTCAATCGATCTACGGGACGAGACCGCTACAGGCCCGGAGTTGCGTCCACGAGCCCAGGTCCGCGGCTGCCACGGCGCCGCTCTCCGGAACAGGAATCCCGCGTGTTATCCGGGCCGGAACCCACGAGTAGGCATCGATCCGCCGGCCGGTCGCGGTAACGAGAAGCACCCCGCTGCTCCCCGACTGCCCGTCCTCACGCCAATACACGAAGTTGCCCAAACCGTAAGCGACCAGCGAACTGCCGACGTGACCTGCGCCGAACACACGATGAGCATGGCTGCCCACGACGATGTCGGCGCCCGCTTCCACCAGCGACACCGCAAGCGTGTGCTGTTCTGGTGAGGCGCAATGGGTCTGTTCGACCCCCCAGTGAAGGAACACCACAAGCGTGTCCACCGCCGCGCGAGCGGAACGCACCTCCTGAAGCAGCCGGGAGGGATCGATGGAAAAAGCCAACCCCGGCTGGGTGTCGGTGGCAGTCCATTTCGGAACCAAAGCCGGTTCGAGCCAGTCGACCGCGCCGAACACCGCGATGCGCTGCCCGTTGGTCACGGTTCGGAATGGACTGTACGCCTCAGTTGCGTCGCGTCCGATCCCCACCACGGGCAGACCCGATGAAGCGATCGCGTCAAAGGTGTCCGCCATACCGACCGATCCATAATCGAGTGCATGGTTGTTGGCCATGTTGACCACATCAACACCTGCCGCCTTCAGGGCGGTGAAGGACTCTGGCGGTGAACGGAAATGGAACGCCTTGCCGGCCACCGGTTCCCCCCTGTCGGTGACGGCGGTCTCGAGGTTAACCATCGCAAGATCCGCGCTCGACAGGACTGGGGCGATCGGTGCCAGAACGCCGGTCGGGTTGGCTCGCAGCTGTTCCGCCAGGACCGGTACCCCGGAATAGTTAGCTCCCCCCTCGGTGTCCCACTGGTCGACGAAATGAGTATCGCCGGCGAACGCAAAGGTGACCGGCTCGCCGCTGCCGAGCGGACCCCGTGGCCCAACGGTCGTCGACGTCGTTGTGCCGAGCTCGGGTCCAGGCACCCGATGCCCGGCGATGGGGTGGCTGGCCGGGGAAGGCCGTTCACCTTGCCGACTGCATCCCGCGACGAACGGGATCGCAAGAGCGGGAATCGCCAGGCCCGCTCGAAGAACGTCGCGCCGGGTGATCTGGGATATTCGTTCCGGGTCGCCGACCTCGTCCCGAGGTCCGAGACCGTGGCCGTCGCTCAAGCTCGGCTGCTGCGGACACCGTCTGTCCGTAGCGGTATCTCGAAGCACCGGTCCGTCTCCCGGCCCAACGCGTAGAGCGGGTACCTGCCCCCGAACATCGCGCGGCACCGTTCGCTCCAGCGCAGAGCGGCGGGATCGCTGCTGATCCGGTGGTGAACCTGGAAGATGCCGCCCTCGAACACTCGATACTCCGCCCAGGAGCCCGGGAAGTCCTTCACGCAGGCGACCTCCACCCAGGGAAACCCGGCGGTGGCCGCCAGGTGGCGGACCTTGTTCCGGTGGGTGTGTCCTGCGAAGTACGCCACGATTGAAGCCCTGCGGGAGACCACGGTGACGAGCCGCTCGGAGCTGTCGGGATCCAGGCAGTTCGAGTAGCTCGACGGGCCGCCGAACAGTCGGTACATGTCCTCTCCGCCGACGGGGTGATGGCCGAAAACGAGTACCGGGCGGTCGGCGCGTGCGGCCAGCTCATCGAGGGCCTCTGCCTGGTCTTCGCTCACTTCTCCGCCAGGCTGCCCGGGGCGGGCGGTGTCAAGCACGGCGAGGGTGGCGCCGTCCACATTCACGGCTTGAAGAGGAGGGCAGGGCGGAAGCTCGCCTCCGGCGGCCGGCTTGTCGTGATTGCCAAGGGTGATCACGAGCCGGTCACCGAACACCGAACCGTAGGTGGAGAGGAACTCGGTGTGCTCCCTCGCCGATCCGGTGGAAGTGATATCCCCCTTCACGATCACCGCAGCCGGGTCCAAGCTGCTGATCTCGGCAACCGCGGCCCGGTTCATCACGGCCGGGTACGGATCGTCTCCCTCGTCGGACCTGAGCACCGGTCCCACGTCGAGGCCGTCCAGCATCCCGCAAACGGTCTCGCCGAAATGCAGGTCGTTGACCGACGCAACCGTGGCGAGGAGCTGTCCGGCCTTCAGGCCCCGGTTGACCACGCGCCAAAGCTACTCCGATCCGAAGACGGCTCAACGGTCGAGGTAAGGGCAGTGCCGACACCCCTGCTCGCAGCATGATCCGCGGTTCCAAAGCGTTCGGGCGGTCTGGACGAACAGACCGGTGCCCGGATCGATGTAGCCGGCATCACCCTGGAGCAGCGCTCGGTGATGGGCGTCCATAACCTCCACGTAATCGGGTCGATCGGTGGGCAACCGGTCCGGGTGGGGGGTCAACCGGACCGGCGGGAGCAAAGGTGCGCCGTCAGGTCGGTCTAGCGTGGAGAGGATCAACCACCACGACGCCAAACCGTGCGGACAACTCTCGACCGGGCGCACCCAACAGTCGTCGGGGCAACGGCAAACGGCGTCGGACATCCACTCAGCAAGGGTCTCCCTGTTCGGGGGCGACCACCCGCTGTTGACTTCGAACCATTGGTGGGTACGCCGAATTGTCTCCGGCGCGTCCATTCTCACCCGGACACCCTATGCATCAGGGGGACCGATGATTCTCGCGCCACTCCCCCGTCTCTACAGATACCAAGCCCTAGGCCGAACCCAACGGGCGACGATACGGACACCAGGAGGACCAACCACATGAGCCGGGTCAGCACCTACTTGAACTTCATGGGCCAGACCGAGGAAGCGTTCCGTTTCTATAGCTCGGTCTTCGACAACGAGATCATCGGTGAGATAGTCCGCATGGGGGACATGCCCACCGATCCCGGCTCGCCAGAACTCCCTGATACCGAGAAGAAACTGGTGGCGCACATCGAGTTGCCGATCCTCGCCGGGCACGTGCTCATGGGCACAGACATGCTCGAATCGATGGGTCACCAGCTGAAGATCGGTAACAACGTGACGATCAACCTCGAGCCGGACACCCGATCCGAGACCGACCGCCTGTACTCAGCGCTGAGCGACGGCGGGAGCGAATCTACCGGGATGGAGCAGATGCCCTGGGCCTACTGGGGATGCACCCTCGACCGATACGGGATCCGCTGGATGTTCAACTGCTACGAACCGCCTGCCTGAGCTCAGACTCGATGCTGGGCTGATCGTCAGGTGGCGGCGCGGCCGCCATCCACCGCCAGCACGGCGCCGTGGACGAAGCTCGCCTCGTCGCTGGCGAGGAAGACGATCGCTCGGGCGATCTCGTCGGGAGTGGCGGGACGCCCTGCCGGCCCCAGGGAGGCCAACTGATCGAGAGCTTCGCCCATGCCAGCTGTCCCCTCCGTGCGGGTGGGACCCGGGCTGATGGCGTTGAAGCGGACTCCTGAGGGCCCGAATTCGGCTGCCCACGCTTTGGTCAGCAGTTCCAGAGCGGCCTTGCTCGAGCCGTACAGGGCCATTCCGTCTACGCCGAATTGCGCCACCATGGTCGAGACGTTGACGATCGCGCCGCTACCCCGCTCCGCCATCCCGGGTGCGATGGCGGCCACGAGAAACCAAGGGGACTTCACGTTAAGCGCATACACGGCATCGACGGTGTCCTCGTCGAAGGAGTCCGTCGGGCCGAAGGGAAACGCCCCCGCGTTGTTCACAAGGATGTCGATCCTGCCGCCGAGCGCCTCGCTTGCTTGAACGGCCAACTCTGTGGCTGCGTCTGCGTCTAGCAGATCGGCCCCGACGAAGTTGGCGGAACCGCCCGAGGCTGAGATTTCCTCAACCACGGCAAGTCCCTTGTCCTTGTCGCGACCGCTGACGACAACTGTCGCCCCAGCGGCTGCAAGCGCCAATGCTGTGGCCTTGCCGATGCCGCTAGTGGCCCCGGTGACCAGGGCGGTCTTTCCGGTCAGGTCGGGCATTTAGATCTCCTCTTCCGGTCGACCAGCAGCGGCCAACCTCTTTGGATACAGAGACTGTGCGTCTCGTAATCGGATGGAACCAAGACGCTGCGTCTCGTATTCCCGGAAGGGGCATACACTCGTGTTTCCATGAGTGATTTGGTGATGGGTGCAGACGGGCTGAGTCGCTGCGGATGGGGTACCTCTCCTGAGGAGTACCGGGCCTACCACGACCTCGAGTGGGGGCGGCCGGTGGGCGACGACGATCGGGTCTATGAGAAGCTGTGCCTGGAGGGCTTCCAGGCTGGATTGTCGTGGCTGACCATTCTCCGCAAGCGGGAGGGATTCAGGCAGGCGTTTGCCTCCTTCGACCCCGAGATCGTGGCCCGCTTCGACGACGGCGACATCGACCGACTGGTCGCCGACCCCCAGATCGTGCGCCACCGAGCCAAGATCGAAGCCGCCATCGCCAACGCAAAAGCGACGGTACGGCTCCGTGAGCGGGACATATCCCTCGCAGGCCTGGTGTGGGCACACCGACCGAATGCGCAAAGCCCGCCCAAGCGGCTAGGCGACATTCCCTCCTCAACGCCGGAATCCAAGGCGCTCTCGAAGGAGTTGCGCGCCTGCGGGTTCACATTCGTCGGTCCCACCACTGTTTATGCCGCAATGCAGTCGCTCGGGATAGTCAACGACCATCTCGAGGGATGCCATTGGCGGTCCCTCGTGGAAGCGGAGCGGGAGAGGTTCTTGCGATAGTGGCCAGGACCCGCGACGAGGCGGCACGCCGACGCATCTTGGACAGCACCCGTGACCTGGTCTGTCGAGCTGGCCCTAACGCGGTGACCGCCGACGACATCGCCGCCGCCGCTGGTGTGGGCAAACAGACCATCTACCGATGGTGGCCGTCCAAATCAGCCGTAGTCATGGACGCATTGATCGAATTGACTGATCCCGAGCCGTCAGACGAGCCGGATGACTCGTATGACGCCATTCGGGCGCAGATGCGTAGGGTCGCCCGCCTGTTCGCCTCGCGCCAGGGGCAGCTCATCCGGGAAGTGGTCGCGGACGCCCAGGGCGATCCTGACGTCGCCGAGGATTTCCGCCGCAGGTTCCTGGCGCATCGGCGCGCCCGAGGTGCAGCCACCATCGAGAAGGGAATCGCGACCGGGCAGTTGAGGGCCGACCTCGACATCGATGACGTGCTGGACTTGATATACGGGCCGCTTTGGTTTCGCCTGCTGGTGAGCCACGGTCCGACCAGTCCCCGAGCGATCGACCGCCTCCTTGAGTTGGCGTGGCCGGGGATCGTCAACCATGACGGGCTTTCGTGACCCGGATTAACGTCTGGCCATGACCTTCACCAGGCAGGAAATAGAGGGGGCGTTCGAGCGCTACCGCGCCGCTGCGGCCGAGGCTGGCCGAACCGGCAACTGGGAGGTTTTTCTGGACTGCTTCACCGAGGACGTCCACTACGTCGAGCACCACTACGGCGAGTTCCAGGGTAAGGAGGCGGTGAGGGAATGGCTCGTGCCGGAGATGGCGCGCTGGCCGATCAACGAGATGAAGTCCTACCCGTGGGACTGGCACGTCATCGACGAGGACCAGGGATGGATCGTCGGTCAGATCGCCAACGTGATGACCGACCCCGGTGACGGCAAGGACTACCGCGCCGTCAATTGGACTCGATTGGTCTACGCGGGCGACGGACTGTTCTCAGAGGAAGAGGATGTCTACAACCCGAAGGAATTCGCCGAGATGGTGACCGCCTGGATGGCAGCGTGGAAAGCACACCACTCCTAACGCCGTCCTGAGGTAGAAGGATCGGGATCTGCGCCGGAGCTAAGAAGCCGGGCTGCGGTCGCCGGCCGGGTTGCGAGCGAGTTCCGGAGCGGCACGGCCGGCGATCAGAGGCAGATCGAGATAGGTCTTTATCCCCGGCTCTGCCCGGCACACGTACGGGATGGCGTTGACGCAGTGCATGGCGGTGGCCACAACACCCGGGTTGCGCACCAGCCCTTCCTCCACCGTCTTCGGTTGCCAACCTTTGAACGTGACCAGGACCGGTGGGTCGCCGACGACCTCGACCTCGAAACGCTCCCCTGCGGCCCCGAAGTTCCACGGCGGATCCAGGTGTTCCTCACCCATCAGCCAGTTGACGACAGCTGCCACCACAACCCGCCCGTCGATGACTGCCTCCCACTGGAAACGCCGGCCGGCGACCAGACCCGGTTCGATGACCCCGATGGGCGAATCGATAGGAGCGGTGGCCACCGCCACTTCTTGCACCGTTCTGACCTCGGCCGAATCGGAAAATCCCATCTCGTGGAGGACCATCCGAACCGACTGCTTGAAACCCCCTCCCAGCAGGCCCGCCATTGGGCTCTCCAACGCCTCCTCCGGGGTTCCGCCGAATCCCATGATGTGGCGGACCACCTCCGGCGCGTTGTACGTGCGAATGTCGGAGAACTCCTCAGCCCGCACGAAGGTCACAGCGTTGGAGAGCGAAGAGATCATCAGCGGGAAGCGTTCGGTGATCCCGCCTGGGTGTATCCCGGTCCCGTGCAGAGTCGCTCCGCCGGCCTTGCAGGCCGCCGCCAACTCGACGACGCGGCTCGGGTCGGGGAACACCCAACCCACGGGCGTGACGACGTTCTTGCCCGAGCGCAGGATCGCGATCACCTGTTGGTCGTCGGGCACCAGCGGCGAGTAGATGACGCAGTCGGCGTCCAATCCCAATACGGCATCCGGATCGTTGGTTGCCTTCACACCGATGGGATCGATGCCGGCGAGCTCCCCGGCGTCTCGGCCGGCTTTTTCCGCGCTGTGAACCCAGCAACCCACCAGGGTGAGCTCGGGATGACGAACGACGCCTTGGATAGCGGCTTGGCCGACACCGCCGGTCGCCCACTGGATCACTCGATAGGTCACGGCCCGAGTCTCTACAGCCTGCTTGGACTCATGCACAAGCCGAGTGGCCTCTAGTGAGCGTAGGCGGCCTCGAGAGCCGACACGTCCGACACCAGGTTCCCCAAAGCCAGGTTGACGTCATCGCCGTGATATCCCCACGCCGGGCCGAGAGCCGCCGAGACCACCGGCCTCGAGTCGCCCGGAGCTCGAAGCGTGTTGACCTGAAGCCACGTCGCTCCCCCGGCCGTTTCGCACGCTGCTGTATAGAGCGCCGGATAGGTAATCCAGGCGGGAGTGGCCGATCGCTCGAAGTACGGAAAAAGGGCTCCGGAGTCGCCGCTCACGTTCGCAGGGTTCACGCACGCAACCTGCTGGCCGGCCGATTGGACCTGGAGTGACATGAGGCTGACACCGGTACCGGGCCGGCCGAACAAGGCGTCGGCAGCTGGCGCCGACCCGAAGGTCGAGTAGGCGATCGCGCATCCGGCATGGGCGGTGGAGGTGCAGAGCGGGATGGTCTTGAACGTCGCCCCTACGGTCTTGCCGGTGGGGACTTGGAGGTTTCCTCCAGCCAGGATCGCAACGACAAGGCGGCCTCTTACCGCCGGGTTCGGGTCGACCTGTTCGGCCAGCAGCCTGATGAGCATCGCTGCGCCTTGGGAATGCCCGATGAAGATAACGGGCCGCCCATCGTTGTCGTGTTGTAGGTAGTACTGCCAGGCGGACCGCAGACTGGAATACGCGGTGTCGAGGGACTTCAGCCCGCCGGTGAAAAGCGCACTGAGGGTGACCTGACGGTACATTGGCGCCCATACCCGGCAAACGGTCGAGAACCGCGAGGCCTGGTCCCGCGCCGCGGCCACTTCTGCGGGCTGCACGGTCAGGTCAGCATTGGGGCCGGGTTCTGAGCTCACGGTCGGATAGACATAAAAACAATCGAACGCCGGGTTGGGCGCCGGCGTGGCCGGTTCGATGGACCGTGATCCCGAGGCTGTCACCACCTCCGCATCTAGATCGTCGGCGCAAGGGTCGGGCGTCGACCCCGGGCGGCACAGCCACACTGGGGCGGCCGGGTTCGCGCTTCCCGCTGCAGTCGGGGCGGTCGCCGGCTGCTGTGTCCGGGGCTGGGTTCGTTCGACCTCCTTGGCCGATGACGTGCACCCAGCCGCAAAGACGAGCACGGCGGCGGCCGTCAGGCCGCACCTCTGCAAGGCTCTCGCCCGCGCATACCGTCGGTGCATCGCCTGTATCTACCACTGAACTGCGGTCACCGCGTCGCGGTAATAACTAGGGTCGCCTTCAGCCGCAGGGAAAAAGTGGAGTAGCCCTTTCAGAATGGTGTACCGAACTATCCAACAGACGAGGCCCGCCGTGTTCCGCGCCCTCCTAGACGCCGATGCCGTCGCAAAGTGGAGAGCGCCCGTGGGAATGACAGCAAAGATTCACGAGTTCGATCCTCGTGAAGGGGGGAGGTTTCGCGTCTCGCTGACCTACGACGCCCCAACCGATCGGGGCAAGACAACGGCACAGACCGACACCTATCACGGCTACTTCGCCTGTGTGGTACCAGATGAGAAAATCGTCGAGGTAATCGAGTTCGAGACCGACAAGCCGGAGCTTCAAGGCGAGATCACGGTAACGACGACCCTGGCGGACAAACCCGGAGGAACCGAGATCTCCGTTACTTACCAGGGCCTGCCGAGCGCCATCTCCGAGCACGACAACGCTACGGGGACCCGAATGGCTCTAGACAACCTCGCCGACCTTGTTGAACGCGAAAGAGAGGATTCGTGACCAACCGGAACGAAGTCACCGTGCCCACGCCCGACGGCCGGCTCGGCTGCTAGAACGTTCCCCATGGCCACAACCACAAACGGCGACATCTCGCTTTACTACGAGACGTTCGGTTCTGAGGACGACCCGGTCCTCCTGCTGGTGAACGGGTTAGGCAGCCAGTGCATCAACTTCAAGGAGGGGTTCTGCGAGAAGTTCGTGGGCAAAGGCTTCCGCGTCGTACGCTTCGACAACAGAGACGTGGGCTTCTCCACTCACCTCGAAGATGGGCAGAACTACACCATCGAGGAGATGGCGGTTGACGGGTTCGCGGTGCTCGATGCCGTCGGCACGGCTACCGCACACATTGCCGGGTGGTCCATGGGCGGGATGATCGCCCAGGCAATGGCGATTCGCGACCCGGGTCGCGTCCTATCGATGACCTCGGTCATGTCTGCCCCAGGTCCGCTCGCCGGTCTCCGCGACGACGACGTCATCGCAGCCTTCACCGCACCACCGGCCACCACGCGAACTGAGGCGGCGGAGCGCCACCTGGCCGGGCTGAAGGCATGGGGTAGCCCGGCGTGTTTTGACGTCGAAAGGATCACCGCGGATGCCTATGCAGCCTATGACCGGTGTTGGGACCCAGACGGACGCCAGCGCCAAGCCATAGCCGTCGCTTCTTCCCAATCCCGAGAGGAAGCGCTGCGGACCCTCAAGGTCCCCACGCTCGTGGTGCACGGAGACGCCGACCGCCTAATACCGCCGGAGTTCGGCCGAAAGACCGCAGAAGCCGTCCCAGGAGCTCGGCTGGAGATCGTGAAAGGCATGGGCCACGACTATCCGCCTCAGTACTGGAACATCATGGTGGACCTGATCTCGTCGCACGCCCTGGCAGCATCGACGACGTCCTGACTTTTCGCGTGGGATACCCTCGTCGATCTCCTAGGTGCCCTGTGATTTCGCGTTGAGCGCCTCAGCCTGCCGCCTATCCCATCCATGGAAGAGCGAGTGGTCGCCCGCTTCCCAGGCCTCGCGGAGTCCCGGCTTACTCAGATCCCAGTCCGGTCGGATCTCGCTCGACGCCACGCGCAAGTCGCGCCAAAGGTCATACACCGAGGGGCGGCCCCAGAACCAGTAACCGTTGTAGATGCTGTGAATAACCAATCCCGGCTTGAGCACCAGCGTGTGCGGGATCATCGGATCGTTGTCCGGGTCGGTGTACTCCTGAATGTCGAGGTCCTTCTGGATGATCCTTCCTGGGTCGGAAAGGAAGGTCCACTGGGCGCCCACGGACAGCCGGAATTCCTGGAGGGTGTGGTGGTCGTCGGTCGCGATGGTCACGATCTGGGTGTAGGCCACAGCTATCTTTGACTGGAAGGCCGCCAGCTCCAGATGCTGCTGGTGTCGGGCAGTGAATAATCGGGGAATATCCCACCGGGCACGATGTCGGAACGCATGAGACTTATAGTCGCGCCGGCGGGCAGCTAGTCGCGCCGCCGCACACCGAGGTCACCCTCACCATGCCCAACTATTCGCCGGTGGCACCATCGATCGATTCGCGAAGCAGATCGGCGTGGCCATTGTGGCGCGCGTACTCCTCGATCATGTGGACGTAGATCCAGCGG
>CAZCCS010000046.1:0-13356 GCA_964497005.1 uncultured Acidimicrobiaceae bacterium
GGCCGCCGTGGACTCCCACATCGGCTCTCCGGGCGGGAGCCCCGGTTCCGTCGATGACCGTCCCGCCGCGTATGACGACATCAAACTCTGACACGCCCGTCATAGTAGGTTCCTGAGGCCATGGGAGTCGATGGGGACCTGATCGGCAGTGTCAGCGCCCGGCGGGTGGTCGCGGTTGAGCGTGCCCCGGTGTCTGTATTCGCCAAGGCGGTCAAGGACGACAGCCCGGTCTACCAGGATCAACGCTCCGCGAACGAAGCCGGCTTTGCCGCCATACCGGCGCCGCCGACGTTCCCGTTCGCCATGCCCTACTGGGGTTCCTACCCCGAGCTCCAGGAGGGCTTGGAGCCGGTCCGGAATAACCCGTTGTGGAAGGTGATGGGCAAGCTCGGTCCGGGGCTCATCCTGCACGGGGAGCAGGAATTCGAGTACCACCGTCCGGTGCTGGTGGGAGATGTCCTGCAGGGCGAAGACGTGCTCTCGGATGTTTACGAGCGGGAGACCGACACCGCGGTCATGACATTCATGGTGACCGAAACAGTGTGGACGGACGTCCGAACGGGTGAACCGGTGGTCACCGCCAGGTTCAACCTGGTCCACCGGGCGAAGAAGAGCTAGCCGCGCGAGGGCAGTTCGACGGTGGCTTCGCCGCTGACCTTAACCTCGCCTTCTGCGTTGGTGAGACTGCACTCGACATCGACGAGGTTCTGGGCGCCCTGCTTGCGCTTGTTGGTCACCGCAATCGAGGTTCGGAACTCCTCTCCCGGCCAGGTCTGCTTGACGAAGCGGACGTTGTAGCGGACGACGCGCCCGATTCCAGCCCAGTTGGTGAGAGCGGTGGCCAACAGTCCCGCCGAGAACATTCCGTGACCGAACACGCCCGGCATGCCGGCCTCTTTAGCCGCCACTTCATCGGTGTGCATCGGATTGAAGTCCCCCGAGGCTCCCGCGTACTCGACCAGGTCGGTCCTGCTCAAGGTGTGCGATAGAACCGGCGCAGTGTCGCCGACCTCGATGTCCTCGAAACACAGCACGCCGTCATCGTAGGCTTGACGCACCATGACACCAGTCGTCAATCACGTGGGCCACTGCGTGACCGACCTGGAGCGGTCCAGGCGCTTCTACCAGGAGTTGTTCGGCTTCGAGTTGGTACGCGAGCTGAAGGTCCCGGACCGGCCCTCCGACCGTTTGCTGCAGGTGGACGCTCCGCTCGGCCTGTCGGCGCTGTACCTGAGCAAGGACAGCTTCGTCCTCGAGTTGTTGCATTTCGACCGTCCGGGGAACCCGACGGCGCGGAAACGCCCGATCAACGAGCCGGGTTTGACCCATCTCTCGTTCAGCGTTGACGACATTCACGATGTCGCCGCGCGCGCGAGCCGGCTTGGAGGGACCGTGCTCGAGGACACCGACGTCGGAGCCGCGATCTTCATCCGGGACCCCGACGGGCAGCTGATCGAACTTCTTCCGATGGCTTATCGATCTTCGCTCTAGGGTTCCGGCTAGGGGCTCGAGGAGGAAGCCCCTCCGGGCACGGCCACGCCGAAGAGCTCCGCCGCGTTGGCGAAGGTGACTTTGTCGACGATGTCTTGCGGCAGGTGCCCGAAGTTCGCCTTCACCCGGTCCCATGTCGACGGCCAGGTGGAGTCGGCGTGGGGGTAGTCGCTCTCCACCATGATGTGGTCCGGCCCGACCCTGCCGATGACTGCGTCCACGCTGCTCGGGTCGTCGATGGTGCAGAACCAGAAGTTCCGTGCCAGGACCTCGCTCGGGCGAAGGTCGCTTTTCCACGATCGGCTTTCCGTGCCAGACGCCGAGTGGTCCAGGACGTAATCCGCCCGGTCGGCGAGCATCGCCACCCAGCCGATTCCGCCTTCGGACATTGCGATGCGAAGCCTCGGGTAACGCAGGCACACCCTCGACCACAGCCAGTCCGTGGCCGCGACGAGGCTGCTTGCCGGGAACAGCGTCGGGTACAGCTCGAACGGGGGGTCGGGTGAGGGGAGCGGTGCCCACCCCGAGGAGCCGGTGTGAAGGCAGATCACCGTGCCGGTCTCCTCGCACGCAGCCAGGAAGGGGTCCCAGTAGCGCGAGTGCAACGACGGGAGGTCCAGCTTTGAAGGAAGCTCGGCGAAGCTGACCGCCTTGAAGCCTCGCTCGGCGTTCTTGCGGACCTCGTCAGCTGCGACCTGCGCGTCCCGAAGCCACGTCAGCTGTAGGGGAATGATGCGACCGGGATAGGTGCCGGCCCACACATCGAGGTGCCAGTCGTTCCACGCCCGGACACACGCCAGCCCCAAATCGGGGTCCTTGCTGTTGGAGAAAACTGCCCCGCAGAAGCCGGCGATGAGCGACGGGAAGCAGACCGAAGCCCAGATGCCTCCCGCGTCCATGTCCTTGACACGCTCGTGAATGTCGAAGCAGCCGGGCCGCATCTCGTCGAACCGGGCCGGCTCCATGCTCCACTCATCGCGGGGTCGCCCGACAACCGCGTTGAGGCCGACGTTTGCGTAGAGGTTGCCTTCGTAGTCCCAGGCTTGCCGTCCGTCCTCGAACTCCACGATCCGGGGAGCTCGGTCCAAGAGACCGGACGGCATCCGCCCGTCGAAGAGGTCCGGGGGTTCGATCAGGTGGTCGTCCACCGAGATGATCATCGGTCCAGCCATTTCGGTCACCGCAGCAGATCGTAGACCGGTCCGCACCCGAGTGTGACACCCGTGTCAGGGATTACAGTCGCCCGGATGCACGAGGGGACGGAGGCGAGCCCCACCATCGCTGGGTGCGTGACCGCGCGCGGAGGCGACGCCGCGACCGGGTTGGTGTTCGAGGACCGGACTTGGGCGTGGTCCGATGTCGTCGGCGAGTCGGCAAGGCGGGCCGAGGCATTGACCCGCTTGCGGCAAAACGGTCCGTTCCACGTAGGCGTCCTGCTGGAGAACGTCCCGGAGTATGTATTCCTTCTCCTTGGCGCGGCGCTCTGCGGTGCGACCGTGGTAGGGATCAACTCAACGAGGCGAGGCCAAGAGCTGGCGACGGACATCGCCCACACCGACTGCCAAGTCGTGCTCACCGATTTGCGTGGCTGCTCGCTCCTCGACGGGTTGGACATCGGGTCGGCGACCGGCCGGATTGTGGACGTCGAGTCCGCCGATTACCAGAAGCTGCTAGGGGCGCAGGTGCCCCTTCCGGAGAACCTTCCGGGCCCGGGCGACCTCTACCTGCTGCTTTTCACCGCGGGATCGACCGGAGCGCCCAAAGCCGTTCGGATGTCGCAGGGGCGTGCCGCCCGCACCGCCGGCGACTCAGCCCGCGCTTTCGGTCCTCGGGACGTCCTGTACTGCGCCATGCCTCTGTTCCACGGCAACGCCCTCTTGGCCAACCTCTTCCCGGGCCTCATCTCGGGCGCATCTGTGGTCCTGCGGCGGCGTTTCTCGGCGTCGTCGTTCGGGCCCGATATCAGGCGTCATGGGTGCACCTACTTCAACTATGTGGGACGGGCGCTGTCCTACATCGTCGCCGTGCCCGAGACCCCCGAGGACGGCGAAAACAAGCTCAAGTGGGCGCTCGGATCAGAGGCCTCACCGCAGAACATCGCCGAGTTCTCTCGTCGCTTCAAGTGTCCCGTGTTCGAGGGGTACGGCTCGAGCGAGAACGCGGTGGTTATCTCGCCGGCCCCCGGGATGCCCCCTGGCGCGATGGGAAAGCCGCGGGAAGGTATGGACGTCGCTGTCGTCGACCCAGCGACCGGCCGCGAATGCCCCACCGCGCTTTTCGATGGCGAAGGCCGGTTGCTCAACGCCGACGAAGCAATCGGCGAGATTATTGGTCGCAATACGGTTGACCGTTTTGAGGGCTACTACAACAACCCCGAGGCCGAAGCCGAGCGCACACGCGGCGGCTGGTATTGGAGCGGCGACCTGGGATACCGGGATGCCGAGTCATTTTTCTACTTCGCCGGCCGGAGCGCCGATTGGTTGAGGGTGGACGGCGAGAACTTTTCCGCGGGCAGCGTGGAGAGGATCCTCAACAGATTTCCACCGGCATCCGGCGTCGCGGTGTACGGCGTTCCCGACCCGGTCAGCGGCGACCAGGTGATGGCGGCGATCGAGATCTCTCAGACGGGCGGCTTCGACCCCTCCGATTTTGCGGGGTTCCTCGCCGGCCAGCCGGACCTCGGAACGAAATGGGCACCGCGATTCGTCACTGTCCTCGGCGACCTTCCCGTTACCGGGGCCGGAAAGCTCGACAAGGCGCCCCTGCGCGCCCAGGCCTGGAACACGCCCGGCCCGGTCTGGTGGAGGCCCAGCCCGGATCTGGCGTACCGCCGGTTCACGGATGCCGACAGGGCAGAATTGTTCGGGCGCTTCAGCTCGAACGGCCGCGAAAGCTTCTGGCCGAGGCCGGCTGCCTAGCGTTCGGCGGGCCTCCGGCGAACCCCGCCGAACAGGCCCACATGCAGGATGGTGGCCAAGTTGTCGATGAGCGCCTCGCGCTCGACAGGCACCATCCTCACGACCGCGTAGAAGCTGACCCGCTCCACCATCGAAACCATCGCCAGGGCAGCCAGGTCGGGGTCGCTCACCGCAGCGCGGTCCGCCTCGCGCACCCGGCGCTCCAACTGGTCGATAAACCTTCGCAGCACCCTGGTCCCAGTCGCTGCCATTTCAGGGTTCTGGGCGTTGGCTTCGGTCCACGCTCGGATGACGGGGTGGTAGTGCTCGTAGATGCCGTAGAAACCGTCCAGCCACTTCCGGAGCTCGTCGTAGCCGGCCTTCGACGGCTTGATCGGGGGAAGCGACTCGGCCAGCTCGCGCATCGCCTCGGTGACGTCGTCGATCAACGCGATGAACAGGTCCTGCTTGTTGCGAAAGTACAAGTAGAACGTGCCGTGCGAAGTCTGGGCGACCCTGACGATGTCGTCGACGCGGGCGGCGTGATAGCCGCGCTCGTCGAACACCACGATTGCGGCTTCGAGGAGCTTTTGTAGGGTCTCCCGGCCTTGCTTTCGAAGCTGGCGGTTCTGGGCGGGACCCCCGCCGGAAGCGGTGGTCGGACGCCGGTTGGAGGAGTTGGGAGTTGCGGCGATCGTGGCGGCTACCTTGCTCCCTGCTCAGCGAGCAGCTTCTCTGCGAGGGTTACGAGAGCTCTGCGGTCGACCTTCTGGCTGACCAACCACGGCACCTGCTCGTCTTCGATCACCAGTATGTGCGTAGGCACCTTGTAGGAGGAGATTTCGTCCTTCAGGCGCTTCCGTAACACGTCCGGCTCGGGAGGCGGGGGTGGGTCGGCTTCGGAGCCCGACCGCCATGGCACGACGAGAGCGACGACTTCCTGACCTTTGATCTCGTGCGGCACGCCAACGACGAAGCCGAGCTTCACCTCGTCGTAAGCCAGGAGGCACGTTTCGACCTCGGCGGGCGCGACGTTCGAGCCCGAGGTCTTTATAAGGTCGGTCTGCCTGCCGGTGAAGAAGAACCATCCGTCCCTGAAGTAGCCCCGGTCCCCTGTGTGGTACCAGCCGTCGCGGTCGAACACCTCGGACCGTTCCTTCTTGTACAGGCCCATCATCAGGCTGTACCCACGCACCAGAACTTCACCTTCGTTGCCGTCGGGGACGTCCGTGCCGGTGTCGGGATCGACCACGCGGTGCTCGGTACCGGGGACCTCGTGTCCGAACGCGCCCCGGTACTCCTCGGGCACACCGACCACCTCCTCCTCGGGGTTCCAGAAGGTGTGAGGCCCGCAGGTCTCCGACATCCCGAGCGAGCTCACGACGAGGGTCGGGTCGGGCGGGCGTCGATGCGGGGGCACCGCGTCGTAGAAGGACACTCCGCTCCTCAGGCCGCTCAGGTCCGTGCTCGGGAAGTCCGGGTGCTCGCGGAGGCTCTTCGCCACTGCAGGCCAGGCGGACACGTTGGTGACCTTCTCCTCGCGGAACATGCGCAAGGCGGCTCCCGGTTCGAACACGTCCTGAGTCAGGAAACAACCTCCGGCGACCATCGCCCGCAACATGCTGAAGGAGAACCCGCCCACCCAGCAAAGCGGCATCGGAGTCCAGATCCGCGAAGCCTCGTCGATCGCCGAGAGCGAAGCCAGGTTGTGGGCATGGCGAATCACCCCGCCGTGGCTGTGCACGACACCTTTGGGTTCCCCCGTCGAGCCGGAGGTGTAGGTGACCAGCAGGACGTCGCCGGGGGACACGTCGTCTTCGAGCCCCTCGACGACCTCTGTCAGAGCTGGATCAACAGGGCGCGACACGGCCTCGCCCAGGCCGCCCTCGGCCCACGTCCGATCTGAGTCGCCCCACAGCAGCACGCGACGCATCTGCGGAAGGCCGGGAAGCGCCAGGGCAACAGCACCCTCGTCGGAGATCTCTGGGGTGCCGAGCTCAGGGGCAATGGACTCCAGGCGAGACAGGTAATCGTGCTGCATGAAGCTTCCGACCCCGAGCAGGTACTGGATGTCCGAGTGTCGCAAGAACTTCGCGAGTTCGGGGGTCTTGTAAAAGGTGTTCACAGGTATGGCCACCGCACCGATACGTGTCGTCGCGGCCCAGGTGATCACCCACTCGATCCCGTTGGGGAACAGGAGCCCGACCCGCGAGCCCTTCACGACGCCAAGGCCCACCAGGTGTGCTGCAAGCCGGCGGGACTGCTCGTCGAGCTCCGCGAAGGTCAGCCTCGACTCGGGCGTGACCACGCAATCGTTGGACCCGAAGCGTTCCCGACCGACGTTGAGGAGTTGCGGGACGGTCGGCAGGTAGTCGGGGAAGGTTGGCTCCGCCGGCATCGCCGTGCTCTCGATGTGGCCCACTCCTAGAAGGGCCTTTCCGGAGGACCGACACGGACCGCCGGTGTGAATGTCGCCGGCATGCTGACGACCCCGACGAGCATCGGGTTGCCCTCATAAAAGCGCGTCGCCGACTCGTCGACCCTGTAGTCGGGGATCCGCCGCAAGACGGTAGACAACAGCACACCGAACATCCCCCGCGCCAGGTGCATGCCGATGCAGCGGTGCGGGCCGACCCCGAACGCCAGGTGCTGGTTGGGCGTCCGGTCAGCCAGCACCTCGTCGGGCCGTTCGAAGACCTTCTCGTCCCGATTGGCTGACGCCCAGCTGATCAGCACCACGTCTCCCCGCCGCAACTGCTGACCACCGAGGACGGTGTCCTCGGTGACCGTCCTTGTCAGGGTCTCGTTCACGGAGAAGTAGCGCAGGAACTCTTCAGTCGCCGAAGGGATCAGCTCCGGTTCGGCGATCAGGCGCTCCCGCAGTTCCACATCCGACGCGAGGTAGTGAAGCGAAAGCGACGTGAGAGACGTCGTCGTGTCCAGCCCGCCGCCGACCAGGTTCCAAAGCACCGCCCCGATCTCCTCATCGGTCAAGCGCCTGCCTTCGACCTCCGTCTCTACCAAAGCGGTCAGCATGTCTTCGCGGGGTTGGCGACGGCGGGACTCGGCCTCGGCGAGCAGGCCCGTCATCATCTCGGGAACGCGCGACAGGGCGCGGGAGTATTCGGGCGAACTGGGCCGGTAGGCGACCGTGGCATGGAACAGTTCGGCGTAGTGCTCCCACGAATCGCATGGGAGGCCCATCACCCGCATCGTCATGATCGCCGGCACCGGGTTGGCATAGTCGAGGACCAGGTCGATCTCTCCCGACTCGATCTTCTGGTCGAGGAACCAGTCGGCCAACTCCTGCGTGAGGGAAACCTGTTCGTTGACCGCTTGGGGAAGAAGATAGGGATTCAATGCCCTGCGCAATGCTTGATGGACCGCCGGATCGGCCTCGGCTATCCCGGCTGGAGGGATGCCTTTGGTTCGCGGTACCCCTGCGATCCCGTGATACTCCACCCCGTCGTGCACACCGACCTCGCTGCTGAAGGTCCGCTCATCCCGGGAGACCTGTGCCACCTCGGCGTGACCGCTCACCACCCAGAACCCGCCGTGGCGCTCACTGAACGAGACGGGGCTCTGACGCAACCTTCGCCAGTGGTCGTACCGGTTGTCGAGGAACTCGCCCGAGTGATGGTCGAAGTCGATCGCCGCTGCGGCTCTTTCGCCTTGGTGGGTTTCTGCCATGCGTCCCTCGCTCGACTGGCTCGTCGCCGGCCGCTACATTCGGATTCCACTGTATATGACACGCACGTCAGGGTTCCTTCGTTGAGCGACCTGTTGACCGATCAACTGAGAATGATGGCGGAACACTTCCCCGGCGAGACCGCGCACGTGGACTTGGGGCGCGACCGGCTTCTTCTTTTTTCCGAATGGGACGGTGAATCCGACCGTGTCGCCACGGCCCTCGTGGGTGCGGGGGTCGCCAAGGGTGACCGGGTGGCGATCTACATGCCGATGGAAGATTGCCTCGAATGGATCGTCGCCTACGCGGCCATCCACAAAGCCGGCGCAGTCGCGGTCCCGACCAACACCCGCCTCGCACGCCGGGAGCTCCAATACGTGCTCGCGCACTCCGGGGCGGTGGCTGCATTCATCGGCGACGCCACCCGGGCAGCCTTCGACGAGGTCCGGGACTCGCTCGTTTCGCTCCGCTGGTCTGCCACCACCGGCGAGTCATCGGACGACCATCACCAATGGGCCGATATCGGGCGCACCGGCGAGGCGGTTCAGGTGCCGATCGGCCAGGACGACATGGCCGACATCATCTACACCTCCGGGACCACCGGGCGCCCGAAAGGTGTCGTGGTCAGGCACAGGAACGTGTCGATGATGCCGAACATGCTCCCGAACTGGACCGGTGACGGTTGGCTCCACTCGTCGCCCCTGTTCACCTTCGCCGGCATTTCGTCGATCTACAACCCGACGAAGCTCGGCATGACCAGCCTGTACCAGCCACGGTTCGACGCCGGCCAGTGGCTCGACATCGTCGAGCAACGGCGCCCCTCGGCAGCGTTCATCGTGCCGGCGATGGCGCAACTGCTTCTCGCTCACCCCCGATTCGACACCGCGGATCTGACGAGCCTGAAAATGGTGAGCCTCGGCAGCGCGCCTCTCGCACCGGAGACGTTCCGCCGCCTTCAGGAGCGCCTGCCCAAGACGTGGGTGTCGAACAACTGGGGTATGACCGAGGCCGGGTCGGCCTACTGCGTTCTTCCGCCCGAAGAGGCTTCTCGTCGGATCGGCTCGGTCGGCAGGCCGGTCGCGCCCATGAAAGTGAGGATCGTCGACGAGCACGACAACGACCTCCCCGCCCGCGAGGTAGGCGAACTCATCGTCTCCAACCCCGGCAAGGAACGTGAGTACTTCAACGACCCCGAGGCGACCAGGGACGCCTGGCGCGACGGTTGGCTCTACACCGGCGACCTCGCCTACCTCGATGAGGACGGCTATCTCTACATCGTCGGGCGGGTCAAGGATGTCATCATCCGGGGCGGTAACAACATCCACGCATCCGACGTGGAATCGGTTCTCATGGAGTACCCAGGCGTGCGCGAGGCGGCCGTGGCCGGCGTGCCCCACCCCGTGCTCGGGGAGGACGTGGCCGCCTGGATCGTTCCAGTCGAGGGCGCCGAGGTCGGAGCCGAGGAGATTCGAACATTCCTCTCCGATCGGCTCAGCGACTACAAGATCCCTCGCCAGATCTCGTTCGTCGATGAGCTCCCCCGAAATGCCACGGGGAAGGTCGTCAAGCGGGCGTTGGTTGAGGGGAGTCGAGAATGAGGCCTGCCAAGCGCTGACGGTTCCAGGCCTGCGAACCGAAGAGCACGTCGTTCTGCTTCACCCTCCTGAACAGCAGGTGGCAGTCGACGTCCCAAGTGAAGCCGACGCCGCCGTGAACCTGGATGTTTTCGGCGGTGACCATCACTGCGGCCTCGGAGACGAAGGCCTTGCATGCCGCGGCCGCTTCGGCGCGAACCGGATCATCCACCTGGCTCGCCCATGCCGCCCAATGGGTACCGACCCGGGCCAGCTCGAGCTGGTGGAGCATGTCGACGATCTTGTGCTTTATCGCCTGGAACGTGGCGATCGGCCGGTCGAACTGGACCCGCTGCTTCGAGTACTCGATCGCCATCTGAAGCGCCCGTTCTCCGGCTCCGACGGTTTCCGCACAAAGGGCCACCGCGATGTCATCGCCGATCCGCTCCAGGATCTGGGTCTGGTCGCCCTCAGGTCCGAGGCGGCGCGCCCGACGTCCGTCAAGAGAGACACGCGCGACCTTGCGGGTGACATCGAGCGCCGGCACCGGTTCACCGCCGGGTTGCTCCAGTGCGAACGCGGCCAGGCTGCCGTCGGGCTCCCTCGCAGCGACTATGGCGATGTCTGCGGTGTGGCCGTCGAGGACGATTGGCTTGGTGCCGTTGAGCTCCCAAGCCTCGTGGGTCGGGGTGGTGGTCGGGGTGGCCGTGGCTCTGATGGACTCGAGCGGGCTTCCGCTTTGCGCTTCCTCAATTGCCAAGGTTGCGCGGAGTTCGCCCGCGGCCAGGGCCTTCAGCAAATCGGAGTCGCCCAGGTGTACCGCGGCCAACGTCGCAGCGACCGCGGAGGAGAGGAAAGGCCCCGGGAGGGGGAGCTTTCCCATCTCCTCCTGCAGAACCACGATGTCGAGCAGTCCAAGACCCGCCCCGCCGAGTTCTTCGGGGACGAGCGCGCCGGTCCAGCCCATCGAGGTGATCTCGGACCACCACTCATCGCTGAAACCCCTCGGGTCGTCGATCATCCGGCGGGTGTAGCCGGCGTCGGAAGGCCGGGCGAGGAAGGACCGGACCGTCTCCCGAAGGGCGTCCTGGTCAGGGCTGAAGGTGAAATCCACGAGGGTGATCGTACAAACCCTGACACGCGTGTCACATCCAGGGCGGGCGCGCGTTACGGTTGTCGCTGTGGAATTCTCCTACGCGCCCGAGGACGAGGAGTTCCGCGCCGAGCTACGGTCCTGGCTCGACGCGAACCTTCCCGACTTCCGCGATCAGGGTGAGATCGGCCCCGCGCAGTCAGACACCACCAAGCGGACCATGCAGCGCCGCCAGGCGTGGCAACGCCGGCTGAACGAGGGACGCTGGGCGGCGATCAACTGGCCGAAAGAGTGGGGCGGCCGCGAGGCGACGATCATGCAGAACGTCATCTACTCGCAAGAAATGGCGGCCGCGAAAGCCCCCGGCATCTACAACGCCAACGGCATCTGGCAGATCGGCCCGATGATCATCCGTTGGGGAACCGAAGAACAGAAGCGCATGTGGCTGCCCGGCATCATCAACGCGGACGTCCACTGGTGCCAGGGATTCACCGAACCCGAGGCCGGCAGCGACCTCGCCAACCTCCGGACCAAAGCGGTCCGCGACGGTGACGTATACATCCTCAACGGCCAGAAGATCTGGATCTCTACCGCCCACCTGGCCAAGTGGGGGTTGTTCCTCGTGCGGACCGATCCCACTGCGATCGAGAGGGGCGCCAAGCACGAGGGGATCACGGCGCTCATCGTCGACATGGAGCTCCCGGGTATCGAGTGCAGACCGATCCGGGACGTGACCGGCGAGGCGTTGTTCAACGAGGTCTTCTTCACCGATGCGCACGTGCCGGTCGAGTACAGGCTCGGCGATGAGGGGAACGGCTGGGGCGTCGCGATGGGAACGCTCGGGCATGAGCGGGTGGGCACGTCGGGCTTGTCGATCGGGCTGAAACAGGAACTCGAGGACATGATCGAGGCGGCCCGGAAGCACAACCCTTCCGCGTTGTCGGACCCGGACATCCGCGACCGAGTGGCCCGGATGTGGACCCACATCGAGTTCACCCGTCTGCTGAACGTCCGCGCCCTGTCGAAGGTCCTGAAAGGTGAGAAGAACTGGCCGGAGGTGCCCCTGGCGAAGCTTCAGTGGAGCTTCCTTTCGCAGAGCCTCGCGGAGCTCTACATCGACATGCTGGGACCGTTGGGGATCCTGGAAAAAGGTGGCCCCGACGCGGTGAACGGCGGTCATGCAGCGCACAACTATCCGTGGCAGCGCTATACGTCAATCGGTGCCGGCGCCACGGAAGTCCAGAAAAACATCATCGCCGACAAGGCGATCCAGCTCCCGCGCAGGTAGGCGTTCCTGTGCGGTTGGCTGGTGCGCGGGTGCTCGTGACCGGAGCCAGCTCCGGTATTGGAGCGGCGACCGCCCGGCTCATGGCGCGCTTGGGCGCGACGGTCGGCATCGTGGGCCGGCGTTCCTCGCTGCTCGAAGCTGTTCTGGAGGAGTGCCGGGAGTTGGCGCCGGCGAGCAGCATGTGGGTCGCTGACCTCGGTGAGGCCGGGGTCGCCGAACGTGTTGTGGAGGAGGCGTGGGAAGGCTTCGGCGGGCTCGACGTTCTGGTGAACAACGCCGCGGTCCCCAAACGCAGAGCCGTCACCGCTTTGACGCCGGACGAGGTTGAGCACACCATGCAGGTGAACTTCTTCGCGCCGGTTCGGATGATATTGCGGGTCCTGCCGCGGATGCTCGCCGGCCCCGGCGGCGTGATCGTCAACGTGTCGAGCATGGGCGGCAGGCTCGGCATCCCCCACGAGGCGGCTTACTGCGCCAGCAAGTTCGCGTTGTGCGGGTGGAGCGAGGCGATGGCGATCGACCTGGCGGGGACCAACGTGGCTGTCCGGCTGATCGAACCGGGACCGATCGACACCGACATCTGGGACCGCCCGGGCGAGGACGATGCGCTGTTCGACGTTCCAAAGGTTCCCCCCGACGTCGTCGCAGACGGCATCGTGGCCGCAGTGGAAGGCGACGGGTTCGAGCACTACCTGCCCGACCTGAAGGCGGTGGTAACAGGCAAGGACGCCGACATCGACGCGTACATCTCGGGCATCGCCGCGGCGATACCGCAAGAGCGGCGTTCGGTCGCGCCGGCGAGAACGGAGGGAACATGAAGGCGCTTGTGTTCGGAGTAGACCCGGAGCCCTGGGACCCGCCGGCCGAGGCGGCCACGAACAGGTTGCTCGGCAACCTGGCGGTAACGCCCATGAGCGTCGTCGAAGTCGAGAGAACTCGTCCGTTGCGGCCGGACTGGGTAGTCACCCGACCGCTGCTCGCCGGGATCTGCGGGTCTGACACGAAGATGGCCTTGCTCGACTTCGGCGAGGAAGACACCGACAACGCGATGGCCGGTCTTTGCTCCTTCCCCCAGGTGATGGGACACGAGGTGGTGGCCGAAGTCGTCGAGCTCGGGCCCGCGGCCACGGGTGTCGAGTTGGGACAGCGGGTGGTGCTCAACCCGTGGCTTTCCTGCATTCCTCGCGGTGTCTCGCCGGTGTGCCCGTCCTGCGAAGTGGGCGACTACAGCCTCTGCCACAACTTCACCGCCGGCGACATCGCCGTTGGGATCCATACCGGCTTGTCGAGCGACGCGACGGGCGGTTACGCCGAGCTGATGCCGG
>CAZCCS010000047.1:0-3970 GCA_964497005.1 uncultured Acidimicrobiaceae bacterium
GTCCATCTCAGCCTCCCCGTCGATCGTCCAAACGTGGACGTGCAGCCCGGCGGCGTGCGCGGTGGCGACCATCCGGCGCTCGACCAGCTCGACGTTTCGGTAACGAGTCGGCACCTGCACCGCACCGAAGCGCCCAAATGGCAGAAGCACCGAACGGGAGAGCGCGGCCGGCGCCCATGGTGAGAGGCTGGCGAGTCGGAGAGCCCCGACCGCGGCGGGACCAATTGCGGTGCAGAGGCCGGGACCGAGCAATCGTTTCAGGCGCTCGAGCCTCACGTCGGAAAACGACGTCACACACACTCGGTCGACCGCCTCGCACCGGCGGAGGGTTTCTGCGAGGGGTCCGACCACTGAGTCGTGTTTGGCGTCAATGTTCCAGCGGACCTCCGGCCAGGCGGACAGGAGCTCGTCGAGACGGGGGATGTGGTCGCCGCCGTTCAGCTCTACCGAGGACAGCTCCTGCCAGGTCAGGTCCCGTACCAGTTCGCTGCGTCCGCTGACTCGTTCCAGACCGGGGTCGTGAACCACTGCGACCACCCGGTCGCGAGTCGCGTGGACGTCGGTCTCCATGTAGCGGTAACCGAGGTCGCGGGCGTGGGTGAAAGAGGTCCAGGTGTTTTCGGCGT
This sequence comes from uncultured Acidimicrobiaceae bacterium, assembly GCA_964497005.1. Lineage (GTDB taxonomy): Bacteria > Actinomycetota > Acidimicrobiia > Acidimicrobiales > Palsa-688 > DASUWA01. Next base: position 627 of record CAZCCS010000047.1, read on the forward strand.
TCTCCAGCGCGCCCCCGCGGTGGGCGAACGCGATCGGCCCGGGATTGTCGAGAAACGGAAAACGTGCGCCGGCCACTGTGCGGACGCTAGCGGGGCCTTCGTAGTTGTCGTGCCCGCGCGTACGCTCGACGCCCGATGTCACAAACTTGGTCGCGCCCCGTGCCGGCGATCGGGGACGCCTCGAGCGCTGCCGAAAGAGCGGCCGATCCCCGTGGTTGGGCTTTCCCGCCGGCCGAGCAGGACACTCTGGCGCGGATCATGGCCGCCCGACGCGACATCCGCCGCTTCCGGCCCGATCCGGTCCCCGACGACCTGCTGGCTGCCCTTTTGGCCGCTGCCCACCAGGCGCCGTCTGTGGGCCACTCGCAACCGTGGAGGTTCGTCGTCGTCACCGACCCGGCTGTCCGGGCTCGGGCCGCGAACCTCGCCGACGGCGCCAGACTCTCGCAGGCGGCCTCGATGGATGCCGAGTCCGGACGCCACCTGCTCGACCTCGACCTGGAGGGGATCCGGGAAGCGCCTGTCGGGATCGTGGTCTGCTGCGACCGGCGCACCCCCGGTTCTGGAGTCCTGGGGCGTGCGACGTTCCAGGACGCGGACCTGTGGTCGTGTGCGTGCGCGATACAGAACCTGTGGTTGGCCGCCCGTGCGGCCGGCCTGGGTGTCGGCTGGGTGACCCTGTTCGAGCCCGGCGACCTTGTCGGGCTGGTTGAAGCTCCAGAGGGCGTCGCGTCGCTCGGTTGGTTGTGCGTCGGGTGGCCCGACGAGCGCCCGCCCGACCCCGGGCTGGAGCGGCGCGGGTGGTCGGAACGTGCGCCGCTCGAGACGGTCATGATGAGGGAGCGATGGGACGCGGGGCGCCTGCCTCCCCGGCCGGGCTCCCGGGTCGTGCCCCGGCCGGGCTCCCGGGTCGTGCCCCGGCCGGGCTCCCGGGTCGTGCCCGTGTACATGCCGTCGCAGTCGGCCGTGGTCTCGGCCCACGACAGCGGCGACGTCATTCTCAGTGCACCCGGATCGCTGGGAGTCCTCGATCGTGCGGTCGACAAGGTTCTTGCGGTGCTCGGCGTCGATCAGGTCGAGGACCCGGGATTCGACCGTGGAACACTCGTGCTGGCCGCGGCCGACCACCCTGTGCGCACGCACGGCGTATCTGCGTACGACCAGACGGTCACCCGATCAGTGGCAGAGGCGACCGTTGCTGGCCGGTCGGTCGGGGCGGTCGCGGCGGCCTCATCCGGGATGGACTTGGTGGTCGTCGACGCCGGCGTCGAGGGATCGCCCATCGCCGGCGCCCTCAGCCACCGTCCTTCCGGACCGAGGGGGGATCTGGTCGGGCGGGACGCCTTGACGACTGGCGACGCCCAGGCGCTTCTTCACGCCGGCGCCGTTCTTGGGGCTTCATTGGTCGGGGGCGGGGCGGCGGAAGGGGCGGCGAAAGGAGGGGCGAAAGGAGCGGCGCAGGGTGCTGGCACCTGGCTGGTGGCAGTTGGGGAGGTAGGGATCGGCAATACGACGGTGGCTGCCGCGCTCGCCGCCGCGTTGCTCGGTCTCGATGCCGGCGCGGTCGTCGGGCTCGGGGCCGGGTCAGACACCTCGATGCTGGAGAGAAAGCGGGCGGTGGTGGCGCAGGCGCTCGAGCGATTCCTGGCCGGACCCGTCGGGCTCGCAGCTTCCAGCGCCGGCGCGGTGGACCTGCTCGCGGCGCTCGGGGGGCCCGAGATCGCGTTCCTCGCGGGGGTGACGAGGGGCGTGGCCGGCGCCGGCGGGGTGGTGGTGCTCGACGGGCTGGCGACGTCGGTAGCCGCCCTTGCGGTGACGCGGCAGGAGCCGGCGATTGCCGCCCACCTGATCGCCGGCCAGCGGAGCCGGGAGAGTGCCCACGCCGCGGTGCTCGAGGCGCTCGGGCTGGAGCCGCTTCTCGATCTGCGACTGCGATCGGGCGAGGGTGCCGGCGCCTGCCTGGCCGCGGGGATGCTGAAGGCTGGGCTGCGGATCCGGCTAGAGGCGGCCCGGACGACCTGAGGCGGGGGGGCCGGCGGGGATGGCCGGCGGGGCGCCGGCGGGGCGCCGGCGGGGCGCCGGCGGGGCGGGGAACGCCTACTCCCACCGCCCTGGGTAGCATTAACGTGCTATAGCAGCTTTAGTCTACCCACTTGGCCTTAGAGCGACTTTTGTGCGTAGCCACGCTGGCCCCGAGGTAGGTGGGTAGAGTTAGTCAACTATAGTTCCTTTAGTCTACCCACTTGGCTTTAGATCGCCTTTTGTGCGCCGCCACAACCGAGTGCGACCCACACGAAACGCCGGCCCTCCGCCGGCCCCCCGCCGGCCTACCCCGGGTCCGACTCGTGCCCCGCCGGCCTCAGACCCCGGTAGGCATCGACGGGACCTTGCTGGCCCACCACCACCTTGTGGATCTCCTCGCAGATTGGGAGCTCCACCCCGTAGCGCTCCGCCAGCGCCAACGCGGTCTTAGCCGTGCCGACTCCCTCGGCCACCATGTGCATCTCGGCGAGGATCTGGTCCAGCGGCTTGCCCCTCCCCAGCAATTCACCCACCGTCCGGTTCCTCGAAAACGGACTCATGCACGTCGCCACCAAGTCCCCCATCCCAGCGAGCCCCGCGAGGGTCTGGGGTTCGGCACCCATCGCCACACCCAGGCGCATCAGCTCAGCCAGCCCCCGGGTCATCACCGCCGCCCGGGTGTTGTCGCCCACCCCGAGGCCCTCGCCTATGCCGGAGGCGATGGCGATCACGTTCTTCAACGCCCCGCCTATCTCCGCCCCCACGACGTCGTGATTCCGGTAAACCCGGAACAGCTTGTGCCGCAGTAGCTCCTGTAGACCTGCGGCCACTCCGAGGTCGTCGGTCGCGATCACGCTGGCCGCGGCCTGGCCGGCCATGATCTCCCGGGCAAGGTTCGGCCCGCTCAGCGCCGCGGCGGGGTGACCCGGCAGGAGCTCCTCGATGATCTGGGTCATCCGCAGCAGGCTCCCCGCCTCGATCCCCTTGGTGAGGCTGACGACCGGGATCCACGGCCGCACCCACTTCCTCGCCTCCTCGAGCGTGCTGCGGAAACCCTTCGAAGGCACCCCGACGATCAGGACGTCGGCGAAGCGGGCCGCCTCTTCTAGGTCATCGGTCGCTCTCAGGCGCCGGGGCAGGGTGACACCGGGAAGGTACGCGGTGTTGGCGTGGGAGTCGTTGACCTCGCCGGCGACCTCGGGGTTGCGGGCCCAGAGAAACGTTGAGTTGAGGGCGGTGGTGAGGCTCGCGACCGTCGTACCCCATGACCCGGCCCCCAGGACAGTCACGTTCACGACTCAAGAACATACGGAAAAAGACAC
>CAZCCS010000047.1:3980-13327 GCA_964497005.1 uncultured Acidimicrobiaceae bacterium
GCGTCGCTCGGATCGCGCTCGACCGGCTCGGCATTCGCTGAACCACGTGTGGACGGGGGTCATTAAAGATCGGGACCGTCACACCGGCCGGGTAGGGTTTCCGCATGGCCGACCAGGCCCATTTCGCCGAACAAGCCATGCAGTACATGCCGTCGCTCTACAGCGCGGCCCTTCGCATGACCCGGAACCCGTCCGACGCCGAGGACCTGGTTCAGGAGACCTACCTGAAGGCCTACCGGGCGTTCGGAACGTTCAACGAGGGGACCAACCTCAAGGCCTGGCTCTACCGCATCCTGACCAACACCTACATCAACTCGTACCGAGCCCGGCGAAGGCGCCCCGAGCAGATCGACCTGGATGACGTCGAGGACCTGTACCTGTACCGCCGGCTGGGGGGGCTGGAGGCCGCCAGCGCCGGGCGCAGCGCAGAGGAGCAGGTCCTCGAGCACTTCACCGAGGGCGACGTGAAGGCCGCGGTGGAAGCGCTGCCGGAGCAGTTCCGAATGGCGGTCCTGCTGGCGGACGTCGAAGGTTTTTCGTACAAGGAGATCGCCGACATCCTCGACGTCCCGATCGGGACGGTCATGAGCCGACTTCACCGCGGAAGAAAGGCGCTCCAAAAGACGTTGCACGACTTTGGTAGGGAGCGCGGCCTGGTCGATCAGGCCGTGGAGACGACGAGTTGAGAGCCGGATGGACGGAAAGCCAAAGGAACCCAGCGTTGATGAGCTCATGGGGGGTGGGGACTGCAACGACGCCCTTCACACCCTGTACCACTACCTCGACGGCGAGCTGACCCGGGAGCGCCGGCACGCCATTCAGGAGCACCTGGAGCAATGCGCTCCGTGTCTCCGGGCATTCGATTTCGAGGCCGAGTTGAAGGTGATCGTGGCCCGAAGTTGCCGCGACCAGGTTCCCGAGAGTTTGCGCGAGCGGGTCGCGCGAACGATCGAAGAGGCATCCAAATCGAAACCCGACTTCGTATAGGTAGGCAAGGAATCCGCGTCGACCGCCGAGCGTTGGAGGGTATGTCATGAGCGAGAGGACCCTTGCAGGGCACACCTTGAGTGGTAGTGAGCGGCCGTCCAAGTCGTTCGGGACGGGCCGCACATGCCGTGAGCCCGGCTGCAACACGAAGCTGTCGATGTACAACAACGGAAAGTACTGCTACCTCCACGAACCGATGGCGGTTCCGAGGACACGCGGGAAGAAAATCGCCTGATCCACCCGCCGGTGCCGAACATGGCGAGCGCATGCGCCGCCGGCACCGGCGAGAGGTCGGGATACCATGCGCCATGACATCGAGGAAGCGGACCGATGGCTGAGGTCGTGTCGTGGGATACCGCGTCCCAAGTCGCGCGCAGGGTGGCCAGCCGGCGGCCGCAGATCTCCCGGTACGAGCGGAGGCTCCTCGAGTCCGATTTTGTAGAACTGACCGCCCAAGCCGAGGACCTGGTCACCGCCGAGACCGGTTTGCGCTCGCTGGCCGGACCGGCGAGGGCGAGGGTGGTGGACCGCACAGAGTGGGTCGACGCCAACGTGGCCTCCTTCCAGCGTCTCCTGCGGCCGGTGACCGACAAGCTCGGCGCGCGTCTGGACCGTTCCCCCCGGCTAGGCCTGGGTCTGCCCCGCGTGTCGCGGGTGCTGAGCGGGGCCGAGGTCGGCGCGGTGCTGGGTTGGATGTCGACCAGGGTTCTCGGTCAGTACGACCAGCTGCTCATCGAGGAGGAGCGCCCCGAAGACCAGGACATGGTTTATTACGTGGGGCCGAACATCGTCTCGCTCGAGCGGAAGTACGGGTTCCCCCCGCGGGAGTTCCGGCTCTGGCTCGCCTTGCACGAGGTCACCCACCGGGCCCAGTTCACCGGCGTCCCGTGGATGCGGGGCCACTTCTTGTCGTTGGTGGAACGCACTCTCTCCGGCATCGACCCGGATCCGAAGCAGATTCTGGAGGCGCTCCGACGCACTGCGGCCGCGATCCGCTCCGGCAACAACCCTCTCGATGAAGGCGGCCTCGTCACTCTGATCGCGTCCCCCGAGCAGTACCAGGCGATCCAAGAGATCGGGGGTCTTATGAGCCTTCTCGAAGGACACGGGGACATCACCATGGACCGGGCGGGCGCCGAGCGCATTCCTAGCGCGCAACGGTTCAGCTCAGTGCTGCGCGAGCGGCGCCAGCAGCGGGGCATCTCCAAGATTCTCAGCGTGCTCATCGGCCTGGACGCCAAACTTCGCCAGTACGAGCAGGGCGAACGTTTCATTGAGGCCGTCGAGGACGCCGGCGGGAAGAGCCTCCTGGCCAAGGTCTGGGAAGGGCCCGGGTGGCTGCCGTCGTGGTCGGAGATCCGCGATCCGCAGACCTGGATCTCCCGGGCGACCGCCGCCCCACCCCTCGCGCTGGGCTAAGTGTGCCTCGGCCGTCCGTAACTGCGCGCGCCCTGCCTCCGCCGGCCGTGCCTGCCGAGACGGCGACCAGCAGCCCGGTCGCCTCCTTGTTGCCACTCTGCGAATTCCCGCCGGCCGGGACCGAGGTGGCGGTGGCGGTATCGGGCGGGGCCGACTCACTCGCCCTGCTCGTCCTAGCTTCCGCGGCAGGCCTGAAGGTGACCGCGTGGCATGTCGACCACGGCATGCGCGCAGGTTCGGACCTGGAGGCGAAGACGGTCGCCAAGGCCGCCGCCGCGTTCGGCGCCAGGTTCGAGAGCCGGACGGTGACAGTTCCTCCAGGACCAGACCTCGAAGCCCGAGCGAGGGCGGCCAGGTACTCGGCGCTGCCGGCGGGGGTGCTGACCGGCCACACCATGGACGACCAAGCCGAGACGGTGCTGCTCAACCTGCTTCGAGGGGCGGGCCGCGACGGGCTTGCCGGCATGGGACGCGGCTCGGACCGCCGCAGTGGAGCGCCTCGCCGGCCACTGCTCGGCTTGCGCCGGCGGGAGACGGAGGCGGTCTGCGCGGCGGAGGGTTTGGTGCCGTTCCGGGATCCGACCAACGACGATCCGCGGTTCCGACGAAACCGGGTCCGCCACGAGGTCATCCCGCTCCTCTCGGAGGTCGCCGGACGCGACGTCGTCCCCGTCCTGGCAAGGCAGGCGGACTTGATCTCGGATGAGGCGTCTCTGCTGGAGAGCCTCGCCGCAGGAATCGACCCGACCGACGCCCGGTCCCTACGGGAAGCCCCTGTTCCGCTGGCCCGGCGTGCCCTACGGCGCTGGCTCAGAGCGCCCGACAACGGCGGAGACACCGAGGCGCACCCGCCCTCCTCAGCCGAGATCGAAAGGGTGCTCGCGGTCGCAGGAGGGCTGGCTACGGCCTGCGAGATCGCCGGCGGCAGGCGAGTCGCTCGCAGCGCCGGCCGGCTAAGGGTTGAAATCCCCTCGTCGGAGCGCCGGTAGGGTCCGACCGTGGATTCCCCCACCGGCCATTTCCCACCCGGCGACTTCGCATCCGGCGACTTCGCATCCGGCGACTTCGCATCCGGCGACCTCGTGTCTTGGACTTTCACGGACGATCCCGTACTCGGGGAGGTGGTCGTCCCCGCCGACAAGCTCCGCGCCCGGGTCATCGAGCTGGGCGATCAGATCACCGCCGACTACCGGGACCGACCGCCGCTGCTGGTCGGAGTCTTGAAGGGGGCTTGTTTCTTCCTGTCGGACCTGGCCCGCTCCATCCGCCTGCCGGTGGAGATCGACTTCATGGCGGTGTCCTCGTACGGAAGCTCCACCCACACCAGTGGAGTGGTGAGGATCGTCAAGGACCTGGACATCGACCTGACCGGCAGGCACGTGCTGATCGTCGAGGACATCGTCGACTCGGGCCTCACCCTGTCCTACATGCGGCGCAACCTCGCTGCTCGCCACCCCGCGTCGTTGGAGGTGGTCGCGCTGCTCGTGAAGGACGGGCTTCAGTCGGTGGAGCTGGATCTCGCATACGAGGGCTTCCGCATACCCCCCGAGTTCGTGGTCGGCTACGGGCTGGATGTCGCCGAGCGGTACCGAAACCTCCCGTATATCGTCACCTACAAGGGATCGGCCGGATCGGCGGCGAATCCGGCATCCATGGGTGCCGCTGAGGACAGATCGCCAGCTAGCCTTCAGGAACCATGAAAAAGGTCCTGCGCAGCCCGGTCGTGTGGGCGCTGCTCGCGGTCATCCTCGCGCTGCTGCTCTTCGACGCGCTGCGGTCGGGACCCAGCCAGACCTCTGTCGGTCTGAGCGAGTACGAATCAGACCTGGCTGCCAAGACCGTGGTCACCGCCGTCATCCACGACGGTTCGGACAGCGTCACCGGGAAGCTCCGGGACGGCACCAATTACGTCGTCCAGTACCCGGATCGGCTGACCCAACCGCTGACCGACAAGATCGTCGCGTCCGGCGCGTCGGTCAAGGTCTCCCATTCGAAGTCCAACCCGTGGATAACGATCTTCCTGGAGAACTATCTCCCCATCATCCTCATCGTCGGGTTGTTCCTCTTCGCTCTGAACTCGCTGCAGGGCGGCGGTTCGAGGGTGATGCAGTTCGGCAAGGCCCGCGCCAAGACCGCCGGCAAGGACCAACCGAAGGTCACCTTCGCCGACGTGGCAGGTGCGGACGAGGCGGTAGCCGAGCTTCAGGAGATCAAGGAGTTTCTCGAAGCTCCCAGCCGTTTCCAGGCGCTGGGGGCGAAGATCCCGAAGGGCGTCCTGCTATTCGGTCCCCCCGGGACGGGCAAGACCCTGCTCGCCCGCGCGGTCGCCGGCGAGGCCGGGGTGCCGTTCTTCTCGATCTCGGGCTCCGACTTCGTGGAGATGTTCGTCGGTGTGGGGGCCAGCCGCGTCCGGGACCTGTTCGAGCAGGCGAAGGCGAACGCACCGGCGATTGTTTTCATGGACGAGATCGACGCGGTCGGACGCCACCGCGGCGCCGGACTCGGCGGGGGGCACGACGAAAGGGAGCAGACCCTCAACCAGCTCCTGGTCGAGATGGACGGCTTCGACGTGCGCGGCGGGGTGATCCTGATAGCAGCGACCAACCGTCCGGACATCCTCGATCCCGCCTTGCTCCGCCCCGGGCGGTTCGACCGCCAGATCGTCGTCGACCGGCCCGACCTGACCGGCCGCAGGCAGATCCTCGGCGTTCACGCCAAGGGCAAGCCCCTCTCTCGCACCGCGGACCTGGACGTCCTCGCCAAGCGCACCCCCGGCTTCACGGGCGCCGACCTGGCCAACCTCCTAAACGAGGCGGCCATCCTCGCTGCCCGCCGCAACCTCCGGCAGATCGGGATGCGCGAATGCGAGGAGGCGATCGACCGGGTGCTGGCAGGTCCGGAGCGCAAGACGCTCGTGATGAGCGAGCACGACAAGCTCGTGACCGCCTACCACGAAGCCGGGCACGCCATCGTCGGCCACGTCCTAGCCCACGCCGACCCTATCCACAAGGTCTCCATCGTCGCCCGGAGCCGCTCGCTTGGGCTCACGTTCACCCTTCCCGAGGATCGGTACAACCACTCGCGAAGCCAGCTGCGCGACATGATGGCCATGGCTCTCGGCGGGCGGACCGCCGAAGAGTTGGTGTTCGAAGAACCGACCACCGGCGCGGAGAACGACATCGAGAAGGTCAGCCGCATCGCCCGGGCCATGGTCACCGAATACGGGATGAGCGACCGGCTGGGGCCCCAGCAGCTCGGCCATCGTGACGGTGAGGTGTTCCTCGGTCGGGAGCTGGGCCACCAGGCGAACTACTCGGAAGAGGTCGCCGCGGCGATCGACCGCGAGGTCCGATCGCTCATCGACGAGGCACACGACCGGGCACGGGCAGTGCTGACCCACCACCGGGCGACGCTCGACTGCATGGCCCGAGACCTGGTCGAGAAGGAAACTCTCGATTCGATGGATCTCGAGGAGATCCTCGGCCCCTTGGGAGTATGGCCGCCTACCGGCCCGGCCAAGGGGAAGCGCCCCGCGATCGCTGGCGACGCCGACGGAAAGCGTCGCAACGGACGAGGAGGAGCTGGTACGGCCATACCCGCCAAACCGGAACCCGCCGTGAAGCCCGCCGAAGCGGGCTCACCCGGACGTCGCCGGCGCCCGCTCACTGCGCCCGGCCGTCCCGTCGGCGCCGCAACCCGGTCGGACACCTCCTCAGCCCTACCCGCACAGCGGCGCCGCCGCGCCAAGAACACCGGCGACGACGCTGCCGCCCCGGCCCCCCGGCCCCGACCCCGACCTAAGCCCGGCACGCAGCAGTGAGTGAACTCCGGCGTATCGACGAACGCGGTTTCGCGCCCGCGAAACCGGAGGTGGACCGACCCCGGATCGAACGGGCGGTCCGGGAGATACTCCTTGCCATCGGCGAGGACCCCGACCGGGATGGCCTTGTCGGGACCCCCAACCGGGTCGCCAGGATGTACGAGGAGATCTTCTCAGGCCTTAGCGAGGAGCCCGGCGACCACCTGTCAGTGGTGTTCGAGGCGGATCACGACGAGATGGTGATGGTGAAGGACATCCCCATCTACAGCGTTTGCGAGCACCACCTGGTCCCCTGGTTCGGCAGCGCTCACGTCGCTTACATCCCCAACGATGACGGCAGGATCACCGGTCTGTCCAAGCTGGCCCGCCTGGTCGACGGGTTCTCCCGCCGGCCGCAGGTGCAGGAGCGGTTGACCACCCAGGTTGCCGACTCCATCGAGAAGGTGCTCGCGCCCCGCGGGGTACTGGTGGTGGTGGAGGCGGAGCACCTGTGCATGTCGATGCGGGGGGTCCGAAAGCCCGGTGCGCTGACGGTTACTTCGGCCGTCCGCGGGCTCATGCGCGACAGCGTCGCCGCACGTAGCGAGGCGATGAGCTTCATTCACGGCGGACACTGAGGGCGCTGATCCCCGCCTGTACGCTGACTGCGTGACCGCCGTGATGGGGGTGCTGAACGTCACCCCTGACTCTTTTTCCGATGGAGGGAGATGGCTCGACCCCGTCGCGGCAGTGAATCACGGGCGCCGGTTGGTGGCCGACGGGGCCGAAATCGTCGACGTGGGTGGGGAGTCGACCCGCCCCGGGGCTCTTCCGGTTCCGGTCGACGAGGAGTTGCGCAGGGTCATCCCGGTGGTCGAGGCCCTCGCCGGCGAGGTCACCGTTTCGGTCGACACCCGCAAGGAGGCCGTCGCCAGGGCTGCCGTGGCAGCCGGCGCATCGATCATCAACGACGTGTCCGCTTCACTGTGGCACGTCGCCGCCGACACCGGTGCCGGTTGGGTCGCCATGCACATGCCCGCAGACCCGACCGTGATGCAGCAGCACGCGGTCTACGCCGACGTGGTCTCGGAGGTGCTTCAGTTTCTGGTGTCCCGGGCGGAGAAGGCCCAGGCCGGCGGCGTCGGCCGGGTTTGGATCGATCCTGGCATCGGGTTCGGGAAGACGGCGCGGCACAACCTCCTGTTGCTCCGCCATTTGGACAGGTTCGTGGGCACCGACTGGCCGGTGATGATCGGGACGAGCCGGAAGTCATTCCTCGGCGCGCTCGCTCCAGGCCCCGACGGTCAGCCAGCGTCCCCGGACGACCGACTCGAAGCGACCGTCGCGACGACGGTCTGGGCGATGACCCGAGGGGTCGACATGGTCCGCGTCCACGACGTCCGCCCGGTTGCCCAGGCTGCCAGGCTGGCCGGGGTGAAGGCCAGGGACAAGACGGGCGCCCGCCGATGAAGGGCAAGTGGGCGAAAGGGATCCCGCCGCGCTTCTTCGCGTGGATCATCAAGGGGCGTCTCGCGATCAGCGAGCGCCCGGGCGGGTACGCCCGCAATCACCGAAAGGTCCGCCGGCAGGAGGAGATCCTCTGGTTGAGGGGCGAGGGGTTCACGAGGGTGGTGTCGTTGTTGCCGTCGCCGCACAACCTTCACGCCTACGACGAGCTGGGGGTCACCTGGTCCCACGTTCCTTTCGGCCCGCATGACGATCCGACCATGGTGCTCGCCGATCTGTACACGAAGGTGAAGGACTGGCTCACCGCCGGCGAGCGGATACTGATCCACCAGGAGGAGCTAGGCGACCGGCTGATGGGGGTGGTGGCCGGCTACCTGCGCTGGTCGGGCATGGTCCCGAGCGGCCCGCAGGCAATCGCGGTCGTGGAGCGGATCATCGGCCGGCAGATGGGGCCGCCGGGCAGGGAGCTCGTCGCGCTCGTGCCGAGCCTTCCCGGGCAGCCGGCCGAGCCGCTCGGGAGCTAGGCGCGCTTGGACCGCATCGAGCTGCGGGGTCTGAGGGTGATGGGCGCCCACGGCGTTCTGCCGGAGGAGCAAGAAAGGGCGCAGCCCTTCGAGGTCGACCTGGACCTCGAGGTGGACCTGAGCAGCGCAGGGCGCTCGGATTCCCTCGGGGATACGGTCGACTACGGGGCGGTCGCCGAGGCCGTCGCCGGCGTGGTCGGGGGGGCCCACTCCGACCTGCTGGAGCACCTGGCCGAGCGGATCGCCGGAGCAGCGCTGGCGGCGGGCGCACCCCTCGCCTCCGGGGTGACCGTCACCGTCAGAAAGCTGAGGCCGCCGCTGGCTCTCGATCTGTCGTCCGCCGGGGTGACCGTACGAAGGCTGGCGACTCCTGAGCGAACGCTGGCTCCTGAGGGGAAGTTGGCTGCTCCTGAGTCCGGCGGCTGACGGGAGTCCGACGGTGCCCAACCCCCGACGGCCCGAACCCCCGGCGCCGGCGTCCCGCCGGCCGCACGCCCCTTCCGGCGACGCGCCTTCCCCACCAACCGCGGAAAGCGCCCTTCAGGAGCGGCGCACCCCTCGGCCGGTGGTGAGGGCCTTCATGGGTCTGGGCTCCAACCTGGGGGACCGGCGCGCCTATCTCGCCGGCGGAGTAAAGCGGCTGCCCGACGTGTCCGCGGTGTCGCCGCTCTACGAGACGGATCCCGTCGGTGGGCCCCCGGGTCAGGGCGCTTATTTGAACTGTGTCGTTGAGTTGGCGACCCGCCGCACCCCTCGGGAGTTGCTCGTGGCCGCCCAGGCGGCGGAGGCGGCGGCCCACCGGGTGCGCCTCGAGAGATGGGGACCGCGCACCCTCGACGTGGACGTGCTGCTGGTGGGGGATGAGGTTGTCGACGAGCCCGACCTCGTCGTGCCGCACCCCAGGATGTGGGAGCGCGGGTTCGTGCTCGTGCCGCTGGCCGACCTGGCGCCGGAGCTGGTCATCGGCAAGCTCACCTCGGATCTGGCTCGCGGGATCCGGCCGGCGGGGCCTTGGGACGGGTAGGCCGCCGTCCCACCTGCGGCCAGAACACGCGAGCGGCTAGCATTTCAGAAAACACGAACGGCACCCGGTGACGGGGAAGCCGGGCTGGTGGGACCGTGTGGTCGGCCCCGGGCTGCCGATCGACACC
>CAZCCS010000048.1:0-13324 GCA_964497005.1 uncultured Acidimicrobiaceae bacterium
GGCCGCCGTGGTCGGTCCCGCCCGCGGCAACCGCGGGAGCCGCCGGGCCGGCTGCTGCTCGTGGCGGCGCCGGGGCGGCTGCTGCCGGCGGCGCCGGGGGGGCTGCTGGCGGCGCCGGCCCTAGCCGGATAAGCGCCTTCCGTAGCCGCATCCTCCCTCGGAGCCTTCTCGGTGTGGCGTCCCTGATACTCGCCTTCGCGATCGGAGCCGGATTCAGCGGCGTCGTCCTGTACTCCTACTACCAGTACAAACTCAACCAGACCGACCAACGGGTCAACTCCCTCATCAACGGATACAAAGATCAGTTCGCCAAAGCGGAGTCGAACCTGAATTCCGACGTCGCCAACGCCAAGGCCGCGATAGCGGCCCAACTGAAGACCGTGCAGGAGCAGCAGGCCAGTCCCTCCGTGCTCGCCGGCCTGATCAGGCAGGTCGCTCCGTCGGTCTTCTTCGTTCACACCATGGACACCAACGGCCAGCCTTCGGTCGGGACTGCGTTCGTGGTTTCTTCCAACTCGTCCGAGTCGTTGTTGGTTACCTCCTTCGCGACGGTCGCCGCCGCAACTCACGCACCGGGACCGCCCGTCTACGTTCGCCAAGGCAACGGAAGCGACACCGCCGTAACGGTGCGGACATGGGATCCCCAGTACGACCTGGCCCTTCTCGTGCTCCCGCGGGGCAATCTGACCAAGCTGGTCGCCGCGTCGACCAACCCCGCACCCGTCCCGGGAGACCGCCTTTTCGCCGTGTCGGGCCTTGCCTCTGCCGGAGCGAAGCTGACTCAGGGAGTGGTGGTCGACGTGTTGGCCTCCGGCATGGAAGTCGACAACTCGATCGGTTCGGAGTTCCAGGGAGGTCCGATCGTCACGCAATCGGGCCAGGTCGTCGGGGTGGCGTCGCGGACGTACGCCCCCCTTGGCTTCACCACCGACGGCGCCTGGTATGTCCCCTACGTCGAGGCGGCATGCAACAAAGTGCTGTCGTGCCCGGGTGGGAGCCTGGTCGGAGGTAGCTAAGACCCAAAGTTGGCATCCCGGAGGCCGGGGCTGGGGAAGCCGGCGCTGGCGAAGCCGGCGTCGGGGAAAGTTGGCCCTCGAGGCTGCTATTGGCTCGCCGGCTTTGTGGGGGTAGCCTTGCTAGGGGAGGGAACCATGGGAGTCGCCGAAATCGTGGGATTCGCGGTCTGTTGGCTCGTGGTGGCCTCACTGATGCTTTGGGGCGTGTTCACTGAACGGCGCCGGGGCGCCATACCGTTGCTCGACGGTCACGAGATGCATCCCAGCCGCATGGCCCGTCCCTCGGCCTCGGACTGGATCGTCGTCGAAACAGCCGAGGGGGGAAACCCCGAGGTGGCAGCGCACGCCCGCTTCCTGGCCAGTGCGTGGCTGGCGTCTCGCGGGGTTGACATCGATACCCTCCCGCCCGCCGACCTCCGGACAGAGGTCACCAGCACCGGCGACGGGGTTGCGACCACCCGGATCCTGGTCAGGGCCGGGGCGGTGAACTCCGGCAGGCGCAGCCGGAAGAGCTAGCCACAGCCTTCCCGGCCGCCCACCGGGCCCGGCCGCCCACGTGCTTGTCGCTCCGGTCGAATGTCGTTAGCAACGTTAACTGTGTAGAGAAAAGCTGCTATGACAGCTTTTCTCTACCCACCAGGCGGGGAGACCGGTGGACGAGCGACCGGAAGAGAGACGACCGGTAGACGAGCGACCGGAAGACAGGCGACCGGAAGACAGGCGACCGGCACAGAGGCGACCCCACGAAACGGATCTCTTAGCCGCCGCCTCCCCCGACCGGGCCCCCGAACGGGGTGTTCGGAGGACCACCGGACGGAACGGTGGTGGTCGTTTCCTGCCCCGGGACCGTGGTAGTGGTGGCTGCCGGCGCCGGCGCGACCGGCGTGGGGGCCGGCACGCGATACGGGCCGCCCGCAGGGGTGGGCGCCACGAACCCGGGTGCCCCCGGTCCCACTGCAGCGGTGGTAGGCGGCCCGTGAATCTGCAGCGCCGCCGCGGCTTGCGGGGGGGTGATCGGCGCCGGCTGATTGAACGGGGTCGCAGGCACCTTCGCGAGCGCCGCCGTCATGAAGTTCCGCCAGGTGATCGCCGGCCAGGTCCCACCGTAAACCGGGTAGACGCCTTTGACCACGCCCATCGGCTTCACCTGGCTGTCCGCATTGCCCATCCACACCGCGGCGGAGAGGGTAGGCGTATAGCCGGCGAACCAGGCGTTGGTGTAGTTGCTGGTCGTTCCCGTCTTGCCGGCGGCGGGACGGCCAAGTTGCGCGGCTGTGCCGGTACCGCCGGTGATCACACCCTGGAGAACGTTGGTGACGTTGTCGGCGACGTTGGCCGGCAGGGCCGCCGTGGTGGACGGGAGCGGGTTGATGTTGTTCAGGACGACCTTGCCTTGAGCGTCCACGATCTCGAGGACAGGGGTTGGCTCCGCACGCTGGCCGTGGTTGGCGAAAACTCCATACGCCGAAGCCATATCCAGCGGCGATACATCCACTTCACCGAGCGCGTAGGTGGGGCAGTAGAAGAACGGCGGGGTCGAGTAGTAGGCCGACCCGATCCCGAGCTTCTTCGCAGTGGTGGCGACGTTGGGGCACCCGACCTGCGGGGCCACCTGCGCATAAACAGTGTTGGTCGATGCCGCGGTCGCCTGGGCCAGGGTCTCCGAGCCGATCACGCTCCCGGGCTCGTCGTTGTGCACCTGGCAGGTCGAGGCCTGCTGCCCCGGCAGCACCTTGCATCCGGGTATCTGGTAGACGCCCGGAGCCGGGTAGCCGGCGGTCGGCGGGATTCCCTGCTCGAAAGCGGTCGCCAGGACGAATGGCTTCCAAGACGACCCTGGCTGCCTCCCGGGGGTGCCCCCGCTGATCGACTTGCCCGACCAGCAGGTCGCCGAGACCGCAACGTTGGCCGTCTTGGCCGGAACCGGGTCGCAGCCACCGATGGCCAGGTTGTCCTGGGCGTAGGGGCTCTGACCGGCGAAGTCCCGGCCACCGACGATCGCGGTGACAAAGCCGGTGGACGGCTCCACCGCGGCCATGGCCATCTCGAGGGGATCCTTCGTTCCCGCCAGGGTCTGGTGGACTGCGGCGAGCGCGGCGTTCTGGACCGCCGGGTCGAGCGTCGTCTGGACCCTCAGACCCCCGCTGTAGACCTCCTGAGCAGGAAAACGCTGCAGCAGCCACCTGGTCACATAGTCCACGAAGTCGGGAAAGGTCGTGACCCCGGCCTGGTAGGGGTAGACGACCGTGGCTCCTGGGGGCACCTGACCCGTGGAAGCAAGGGCCAGCCTCTGGGCCAGCGCCGACTGATACTGCGGCGCGGTCAAGTAGCCCTGCTGGAACATCTTCTTCAGGACCAGCTCCCGGTAGTTCTCCGCAGCGGTCAGGTTCTCCCGAGGAGCTCTTGCGCTGGGCGCCGGTATCAGGCCGGCGAGCGCCGCCGCCTGGGAGACGTTCAGCTGGCTCACGGGTATGTGGAAGTAGTTCTGCGCCGCGGCGCCGATCCCGTAGTTGCCGTCCCCGAAGTACACCAGGGTGAGGTAGCGGTAGAGAATGTCGTCCTTGCTCGCCTGGCGGGCCAACTGGCTGGCGAGGATCGCCTCCCGGACCTTACGCACGATGGTCCGCTGCTGGTTCGTGTAGGCGAGCTTCACGTACTGCTGGGTTATGGTCGACCCGCCCTGCACCGGGGATCGGTTGCGAAGGTCCGCCCACAACGCCCGGACGAGGCCTCGGAGATCGACGCCTCCGTGGTGGTAGTAGTTGCGGTCCTCGTCGGCGATGACGGCTTCCTTCAGGACCTGCGGGATCTCGGCCTGGGTCACCGGGATGTTGGTGTCGAACTGCTTGAGGGTGGCGATCTGGTTCCCGAAGCGGTCGTAGATGACCGTCGGCAGGATCGCCGGTTTGGATTTGGGGATCGGGATCGTGGCCGGCAGCGGAAGGAAGATCAAACCCGCGAGGACGGTGATCCCGAACGCAGCCGGCGCCCCGACGAGTGTCACCGTGGCCAGGAACATCGAGCTGAAGATCCGCTTGACGATCCGCCAGAACAGGGCCATTACGAGGGCTAGCTTCGCACAGCCGGTTTCCGGCCCCTAGTCATGCGCTGGGCCGCTATAGCGCCTTTGGCCGACCCACTTGCACTTTCCACCCTGCTCATGGGCTACTGGGTAGGTTTAGTCAACTATAGTTCCTTTAGTCTACCCACTTGCCTCTTTCACGTAGCACAAAACACGATGACGGCTCAGCGCCCGGAGTCGATCACCTCAACGAATACCTGGTCGTCCTTCAGCTCCACCGGGTACGTTCGCAGACCCGGCCGGCGACCGAACATCGTCAGCAGATCGCCCGTGCGAAGGTCGTACCGCCAGCCGTGCCAAGGGCAGGTGACGCTGCCGCCCGACACCGCACCATCGTCGATGGGATTCCCCACGTGGCGGCATTCATTGTCGACGGCGACGACCGTGTCCCCCAGGTCGAAAACGGCGATGTTGAGCTCTCCGACGCGGATCGGCCAACCCCTGCCGGCGGGTATTTCGGACCGCCGGCAGACCGCAACCCAGCTCACCGCCGGGAGAAGCGTCTGTCAGCCGGCACGGGCCTGCCCGCCGTAGCGGGAAGCCGCTCTTGCCGCCGAGGCGGCGTCCACCGACTTGGCCATGATCTCCCCGAACGCTTCCGGGTCGGCGAGCAACCAGGAGTGTCGCCCGGGCACGATCTCGCCGGCGCACCCGGCGGCGTTGCACATGGCCTCGAAACTTGCGCGGGGGATGATCACGTCGCCCTCACCCCAAAGCACGAGCACCGGCAGGTCGCTGGCGGCGAGGTCCTGCAGGTCGGCGGTGAGGTCCGCTCGCCGAGCCACTGAGGCGACCTCCCATACCCCGAGCGGGTTGCCGACGAAGTTCGGAACGGCGTCTTCCAGGATCGCCGAAAGCGTCGGTACGAGCGTCCTGGTGAAAAGGATGTCCCTCGGAAAATTCACCGCCCAGTCCCACAGCGGGCGCTCGGACATGGAACGGACTTTGCCGCCTGCCAGCCTCCAGATCCCGCCGCCGACCGAGTTGATCAACACCAGGTACCCGACGCGCGCCGGGAAGTCGTGGGCGAGCTTGGTCGCCACGGCACCCCCGAAGCTGTGTCCGACGGCCAGCGCCGGCTCGTCGACGCCGACGGCCTCCAGAAAACCATCCGCCCAAAGGGCGTATCCGTCCAGGTTGCAACGACCGGGCAGCTTGGCGCTTCCACCGAAGCCTGGAAGCGCCGGCGCGTACACCCGGCAGCCCTGGCGCACGAGCCTCTTGAGTGCCCGCTTGTAGGAGTGGCTCCCCAATCCCCAGCCGTGCAGGAAAAGGACCGGGAGGCCCTCGCCCGCCACGCCGTAGTTCACCCGCCGGCCGTCAACGACGGTCTTGTGCCACACCAAGTGGTCGGCTGGCTGCGGCGTGGACATTACGGGAAGGTTATAGCTGTGTTACGCGCTGTCACACGGATGGTGTCGGACGGGTTTCGGGCAAAGCCAAGCGAGTTTTCGGCGGAATATCTGGCGAAGGACTCAGCGGGTCGTGAGGGCCCGTCGCTCCAACTCGTTCAGGCCGCCCCAGATCCCGTGCGGCTCCTTGATACGCAGCGCGTACTCGAGGCAGGGTCGCTTGACGGCGCAGGTCGCGCATATCGCCTTGGCCTTGTTCTCCCGGGTCTCCTTGTCGTCCTTGCGTTCGAAATGAGAGGGAGGGAAGAAAAGAGCCGTATTCGGCCCGCGGCACGCCGCCTTGGCCTGCCAAACGTCTTCGAGGTGCTGGACGCTCACTACAGGTTCCCCCCTTGGTCCTCGCGAGCAAAGTACTCCCGACGACTTCGCTCGACAAGGGGCAATGTGACCGCCGTCTCCGCATGCGACCAGCGGTTTCGCGTAACCTGACCGGGCCTTGCACTGCCGCCCTGTGGAGTGAGAGTTGGGTCCCACCAAATTCCGCCCACCCGCGAGGGTGACGATCGTCGCCGGCAAGGGCGGTGTCGGCAAGACGACGGTGAGCGCGACCTTGGCGTACCTGGCCGCCAGGGCGGGCCTCACGACCCTTATCGTCGAGGTGGAGGGAAAGAGCGGTCTTCCATCCCTGTTCGGCAGCGAAGAACCGCTCGGGTACAAGGAGACGGTCCTGCGCGGCGCCGGCGAGATCAGTGCAGGTTCGGCCGAACTGCGGGCGAGGACTCTGACACCCGACGACGCTCTCGTCGAGTACCTGGACAGCCACGGGATGCGCCGGGTGTCGCGGCGTCTAACCAATACCGGGACCCTTGACGTCGTGGCGACCGCGGTTCCGGGGATAAAAGACATCCTCGTGCTCGGGAAGGTGAAGCAACTGGAGGCACTGAGCGCTTCACAGGCACCAGATGCGCCGGATTTCATCGTGGTAGATGCACCTGCCGCCGGCCACGCGGTGACCTTCCTGGCGAGCGCTTACGGCCTTTTGGATGCCGCAGCGGTCGGGCCGATCCGGGCCCAGGCCACCGAGGTGGTGGGTCTGCTCGGCGATCCGAAACGCTGTCAGGTGATGCTGGTTACCATCCCGGAGGAGACCCCGGTCAACGAGGCCGCCGACACCGCCTTCCATCTCGAGGACCGTGCCGGCGTGCAGCTGGCCCCCGTCGTGGTCAACGGGGTATGGCCGCATCTCGAACTTCCAGACGTCGCCGAGGCCAATCGCCACGACCGACCCGAAGCCGAACGGATAGCCAAGGCGGCGGAGTTCCGCCGGCAGAGGCAGCGTCTGCAGGACGAGCAGGTGGGAAGGCTGGCGCAGATGCTCCCGTTGCCGCAGATTCGGCTGCCCTTTCTCTTTTCGACCGATCTTGGTGCCGAAGACTTGGATGTCCTCGCCGACGCTTTCGAGCCACAGCTTGCAGAGGCGCAGGAGGGCGCTTGAGCACCATCGAGGACCTGGTGATGAAGCGCAGCGTGATCATCTGCGCCGGTCCGGGAGGGGTTGGCAAAACGACCGTGGCGGCCGCGATCGCCCTGGAAGCGGCGAAGCTCGGCCGGCGCGTTTGTGTCGTGACGATCGATCCGGCCAAGCGCCTGGCCGACGCGCTCGGGCTGGAGGAGCTCACCAACGAAGCGCGTCGTGTCGAGGGCGCAGTGCCGTCCGACGGCAGTAGCGACGGTGGACTCTGGGCTCTCATGCTCGACACCAAGACGACCTTCGACGAGGTCGTCCTTCGCAACGCCGGGTCATCCGAGCAAGCCCAGGCGATTCTCGATAACAAGCTCTACCGAAACATCTCCGGCGCCCTCGGAGGCACCCAGGAGTACATGGCGATGGAGAAGCTCTACGAGCTCAACCAGTCGGAGCTATTCGACCTGGTCGTGGTCGACACGCCGCCGACCCGGCACGCCCTGGAGTTCCTGGACGCTCCCGGCAGGCTGCTGCGTTTCCTGAACAACCGGATCTTCCGGCTGCTGATGATGCCGACCCGAGCCAGCCTGCGGGCGGTCGGCGTGGCAACCCAGGTCTTCCTCCGCACGATCTCGAGGGTCGTCGGTGGGGCAATCGTTAAAGACGCAGTTGCCTTCTTCGAGGCCTTCGAGGGCATGGAGCAGGGTTTTCGTGACCGGGCCGAGAAGGTCGAGCAGCTTCTGGCGGACGAAGGCACGTCGTTCGTGGTGGTCTCCTCCCCGCGGAGAGACGCGGTCACCGAGGCAGTGTTTTTCGCCGATCGGCTTAGCGAGTCGGAGGGGAGGGTCGGGGCTCTCGTCGTCAACCGCATGTTCCCCTCATTCGGGCCGGTTCCCGAAGGCTTAGAGGGGGCGCTGGCAATCAACATGGCCCAGCTGTACAAGGTCGCCAGCAGCGAGGAACGGCACGTCGCCGAACTGTCGGCGCGCCTGCCCGGCGCGCCGGTGGTGAGGGTCCCGTTCCTAGCCGACGATGTGCACGATCTGGACGGCTTGGCGGAAGTCGGGGCTTGGATGGTCGGCGAGAAGGGCTAGTCGCGCCAGCAGAGCGAGTGCCGCGGCGTCGACGGCGTCTTTTTCCCCGGCAAAGCAGGCCCTTATTCTTCGACGGCCAAATCCTTCGACAAAGCGACCGCGGCCTCCTCGACGGTCTCGGCGACCGTGACGATCCTGTCGAACCCGGTGGTGCGGAGCAGGCGGACGAGCGTCGGGCGGTTGCACGCCACAGCAACGTCACCTCCAAGCTCTCGGGTGCGCCGGATGGCGCCGATGAGGGCTCCCAGTCCTGCCGAGTCGACGAACGGGATGCCCGACATGTCGATGATCAGCCTCCGCCCGGTCGCCATTTCGGCGAGCGCCTGGCGGAACTGGCTGACCGTGAATGCGTCGAGTTCGCCGACAGGTCGACAGACGGTAAACCCTTCGGGAGTCTCGTCTTGGTAGATGGTCAGCACGCGTCCTCCTGATGTCCGCCCTGCGGCGGCATCCACAGGATGGTACCCACCTCTGGGCGGGCGCTACCCTCAGCCGGTGGCCGACATCGTAGTAGCAACCGACTCGATAAGCGTCTTTGATCAGATCAATTCGGTGGTCGGCGGCCCCGACGCGACGGTTCGCTGGATCCGCTCAGGCTTGGCGGTAAGGGAGGAGCTGAACGCCCGACCGACCGACCTGGCAATAGTCGACATGCAGATCGGAACCATGGGCGGAGTTGCCGTGTCGTTCGACCTTCGACTCGAGGCGGACGCCGGTCGGCTGATCCGGTGCCCGGTGCTTCTGGTACTCGACCGCCGGGCCGACGTGTTCCTCGCACGCCGGAGCGGCGCAGAAGGCTGGATCCTGAAGCCGCTAGACCCGATCCGGTTGAGGCGTGCTGTTGCGGCGCTTCTCGCTGGCAGGACCTGGCACGACCAGAGCTTCGCCCCAGATCCCGTGGCGGTGCCGGTCAAGTAGACTCTTTTGCCTTCCGGGAAGTAGCGCAGCTTGGTTAGCGCGCAGCGTTCGGGACGCTGAGGCCGCGGGTTCAAATCCCGCCTTCCCGACCATTCTCAGCGGAGCACCGTGGCAGATCTCACTCGGTGTCGACGTGTTCGACGAGATGACGAGCCACCGACTCTTGTCCGATTACGTCGAGCCCCTCGATCGGGATGCGGTCGTAGAGAGCGAGGAGGATATCGGACGCCGTTCCTCTCACCGCCACGTCGCCCTTGGCGTGGGCGCGGTCAACCCGGCCATCTCGCTCTATGAACCACTCGCCGGGAACGTCGGTGCAGTGGAGGTGCACGGTTCCCGACAGCGGCTTTGAGTGGTTCACTCCAAACGGAAGCGAGACGGTCAGGAACTCGTCGATCGCGTCGGCGGCTGCCTCCGGGTCGATCGGGTCGGGTTCGCGGTTGGTCTCGGCGCTCTGAACGTCCCATCGGTGCACCGCGGTTTCCTGCACCTGGTGGCGGCGAATGAACCCGACGTTGTGATTCGACTCGTCCATCGCCCAGGTCCACGCCGCCACCTCGTCGGGCGTCGACTCGAGGACGCCGATCAGGTGGTTCAGCTGCGACCGTCCCCAGGCCACCAGGTCGGGGTATTTTTGGGGGCGGTCCGGCCTGTCCCCCCGTAGCTGTTCCGGATCGGTCAGGCGCTGTTCGATATCTGTGGCCCACAACCAGTGGACCTCGCCGAGGTGCCACACCAGGTCGGCGACCGTCCAGTCGGGACAGCACGGGACCCCGAGCGTGGGATCTCCTCTCTCGGCGGTGTCGTAAAAGAGGTCACCGTCCTGGCGGATCAACCTGAGAGGATCCATTCTGTAGGTATATCGCAGCCGGGGAACACGTGGAACCACGTACCGGCGTCTACAACCGATCAGGCGGCGGCGTTCCTGACCCAGTTGATGGATTCCGCGAGGTCACCTGGCTCCGTCGCGCTGACCGCGTATCCGAACGCGCCGGCCCGGATGAGCCTCGTGATCGGCCCGCATCTCGGCGGGCACGGTCCTTCGAGGACGAGGACCCGTGCCAGCGGGTAGGCGTCCATCAGGGAGTTGATCGCATGGGCACTGCAGGGCGGCACCACCAGAATGGCCGTGTCGGGAGGCGCCTCCCGGATGTCCACGACCCGGCAACCGCCTCCCAGCGACGTGGCGAGAGCGGCCCTCTCGGAATCCGAGGTAGGCATCCCGATCGCGATAGTGACCGGGTTCGGAGGATACGGGTCTTGCGGTTCTCGCTCGCCGAGGGCGCCCCCGATGCTGTATTTGGCGGCCAACTTGGCCATCGTTCTTCCTTCTTTCGAACTGCGACTTCTGCGTCTGCCCCGGAGCGTTGAGCTCTCCTTCTAATCGTCGCGGCCCGACCTGTGGCAGCGATCAGAGCAACCGGAAGGTTCGCTAAGAAAACATCGAAAAATGGCGCGATGAATTCCCAGGTGCTGTCACGTCCAATAGGTGATGAAGCCAGACTTGCTGGAGCGCCGGCAGGTAACATCGCCCGTCGTGGCTGAGCGCGCGGCGGTCGCGTCGGTGGATCTGGAGCCGTTCCGGCGAGAGCTGACCGGCTACTGCTACCGGATGCTCGGTTCGGGCTTCGAGGCCGAGGACGCGGTCCAGGAGACCATGCTGCGGGCGTGGCGGCACGGGGATAGCTTCGAGGGCCGCTCGAGCCTCCGGTCCTGGCTGTATCGCATCGCCACCAACGTGTGTATCGACATGGGCCGACAGGTCCAGCGCCGGGCGAGGCCGATGGAGATGGGTCCCTCGTCGCCGCCCGACGAGTCCCTGCTCGGCCAGATGCTTCCCGGAGCCACCTGGGTGACCCCCATCCCGGATGGCCGGATCGAGCCTGTCGACGGCGACCCCGCCGAGGTC
This sequence comes from uncultured Acidimicrobiaceae bacterium, assembly GCA_964497005.1. Taxonomy (GTDB): domain Bacteria; phylum Actinomycetota; class Acidimicrobiia; order Acidimicrobiales; family Palsa-688; genus DASUWA01. The sequence continues at coordinate 10,837 of CAZCCS010000048.1, forward strand.
ACCCTTCATCGTGAATCGGTACGCCTTGCGTTCATCACCGCGCTCCAACACCTCCCCGCCAAGCAGCGGGCCGTTCTCATCCTGCGCGAGGTACTTCGCTGGGAGGCCAGCGAGGTGGCTGAGCTCCTCGATACCTCGACCGCTGCTGTCAACAGCGCGCTGCAGAGAGCCCGAGCCACCCTCGAGTCACTGCCGCCCGCAGATCATTCGGCACCGCTCGACGAAACCGACCAGGAGCTGATGCGCCGTTACGTCGAGGCGTTCGAAAAATACGACATCCAGTCGTTGGTAAAGCTCCTCCACGAGGACGCGATCCAGTCGATGCCCCCATGGCCGATGTGGCTTCGGGGTGCGGAGAACATCGGAACGTGGATGGTGCAGCCGGGGCCGAGCGCCTGTCGCGGCTCAAAGTTGCTTCCTACGTGGGCGAACGGGTGCCCGGCGTTCGGGCAATTCAAGCCTGATCCTGCCGGCGGACTCGCCCCGTGGGCCATTCAGGTGCTCGAGGTCACGAACGGGAAGATCGCCTCAATGAGTTTCTTCCTCCACCTCCTCGATCCGGAGAGGCTCTTTCCTTCGTTCGGCCTGCCGCTGCACCTGGACCGGTAAGCCGGCCAGGTCCAGGAGCTCCACCAGCTCGGGGCAGGCGTCATAGAGCCTCACGGTCGAGCCGGTACGACGGGCGATCAGGGACAGGCGAGCGATCAGGTCGACCGCACCGAGATCAGGATCGGTATCTCCTGCCAACTCCCCCTCCGCCACGACTACGCCCTGATCGTCAAGAAGCGACAGCCGACACCAGGGGCGGGAACTTCCCATCGTTGATAGGACGGGCCGTGTTGGGGGAACTCATCTACTTTCCCCGCCACAGGAGGGGGGACGAGCCTTGCGGACCCGTCCCCCAACCTGGGTGTCACCTAAGTCAGAGGCTTCCCTAGCCCGCCCAGTGAATGCCCTTCCTGCCGAGCACTCCGTCGACGGTCGTCCGGTTGAGCCTCTGGTGCGATCCGTTTGAAGCCGCTGAGACGTCGAGTAGCGGGAACGGAACCGATGCACCCCCGACTATCGGCGCGTTCAAGTGCTGAGCGCCTAGTGAGCCGGCGAACAACGACGAACCGAAGCTGAACACCCCGCCGTCGGAGGCGAACAACCAGTAGCCGTTGCCGTCCGCGGCCGGTGCCATACCGACGATTGGCCTGTTGAGGTGCTGGTCACCGGTCGACCCGAGGTAGTCGGCGTCGCCGAAGGTGAAGATCCCTCCGTCGGAGGCAACCAGCCAGTAGCCACCGTTGTCGATGGTCGGCGCCATTCCCACGACCGGCTGGTTCAACACCTGATCGCCGGTCGAGCCCATGAACGGGGCGTCGCCGAAGGTGAAGATCCCACCATCCGACGCGACCAGCCAGTAGCCACCGTCATCGAAGGTGGATGCCATCCCGACGATCGGCTTGTTCAGGTGCTGGTCACCGGTCGAGCCCGCATAGCCGGCGTCGCCGAAGGTGAAGATCCCGCCGTCGGCGGCGACCAGCCAGTAACCGCCACCGTCGGATGTCGCGGCCATGCCGACGATCGGCTTGTTGAGATGCTGAGCCCCGGTCGAGCCGAAGTACTGCGCGTCGCCGAAGGTGAACACCCCGCCGTCCGACGCCACCAGCCAGTAACCGCCACCATCAGGGGTCGGTGCCATGCCCACGATCGGCTTGTTGAGGTGCTGACCGCCGGTCGAGCCGCGGTAGGGAGCGTCGCCGAAGGTGAAGACCCCACCGTCGGAACCCGTCATCCAGTAGCCGGGCGGGACGATCCAAGTCGTACTCAGCTGGTTGGACGTACCGCCCGCGGCGGTCGCGGTCATGGTCGTGGTTGCGGCACCCAGGGAGGTGACTCGGATCGTCGCCACCCCTTGCGCATTAGTGGGGTGGGTGAACGCGTCACCCACGTTCGCGTTGGCGGCGTTGGGTCCTTCGGGCACGACCTGGCCATCGAGGGCGACGACCAGGTAGTTGCTTACGTCGCTTCCGCTCGTGGGGGCCGCAACGAGACCGAGCATCGGGGTGTTGTGGTCGGAGACGTTGGTCGGGTTAGCGGGGTTCACCGCGCCGTTGACCGCGGTGGTCGTGTTGTCCGCGTGCAGGCCCCACATGCCGGTCGCCCCACTGGTGTTACCAGTGGCCGCGATCGCTATGAGCGGGTTGTCAATGGTGGTCGAGGCCATGAAGTTGCCCCCGGGTGCGCCGGCTCCGAACGTCTGACAAGCGCCGTCTGCCTCGCACACCGTGTACCCGGTGTGAGTCGGGTTGGTCACCAATCCGATCGCAGGCGCGTTCAGCCCGGAGGCCGAACCGAGACTGGGTGTGCCGAAGCCGGTGACCGTGCCATCGTCGGTCAAGACCCAGTAGGACGCTGGCGTCGGGCCCGACGCGATCGCCACGACGAAACCGGTGGCGTTTGGATTCGCCGGCAGCTGGGCGCCGCCTCCTGCTTCCACCGT
>CAZCCS010000049.1:0-13150 GCA_964497005.1 uncultured Acidimicrobiaceae bacterium
CGCTTTGCCCTTGTAGTGCACGTCGAGCATGAGCTTGTGGGCCTTCTCTTGGGTGTAGCCGAAGAGCTTCTGGAGCACGAAAGTCACGTACGTCATCAGGTTGATCGGGTCGTTCCACACGATCACCTTCCAGGGGAGATCGAACTCGGTGACCTCGTCTACTTCGGGTTGCTGAATCTCGGTGGGGGTTGCGGTAGGCATGTCGTCAGGTGCCCGCTACGGGCGTCGAAGCGCCGGCCGGCGCGAACATCTCTTCTGCTCTTTCACGGTCGACGCCGCCCGGTAGCGAGGGCTCCAGGCGCGCCCAAAGCGCCAAGTAGTAGCGGATCACAGTGAGGACCACGAGGCTGGCACCCGCAACGTGGACCGCGACCAGCGCGACCGGGTCGCCGTTGAGGTACTGGGCGTAGCCGACCACGGCTTGGAGCGCCAGGGTCCCGAGCAGCATCTGAGCCCGGCGCATGACACTACGGGGTGCCCCGGTTCTGGCGAGGTTCCAGAGGGTGACCACCGCGATCAAAAGGAACGCTTCCACCGCGGTGCCGTGAATCTGGGCGACCGCATGGAGCGAATAGTGGAAGCGGGGCGCGGACGGGTCGCCTCCATGGGGACCCGTCGACGTCACAACCGTTCCGAGCGCTGCCACCGCTGCGGTGGCGACCAGAAGCAACCTCGACAGGGCGAGGGTGGGACGGTCGACAAGGGCGACCGGCTTGCCCCTTTCTGTTGAGTCGGGGATACCAGCCCGGTGGTGCAGGACGACCGCATCGGCGAGGAACAGAAGCCCGAGCAGGAAGTGAACCGACACCAACGCCGGCGCGAGCTTCTCCTTGACCAGGACTGCTCCAAGGACGACCTCGGCGAACAGGCCGATCATCAGGCCGGCGGAGAGCCAGGTGAGGTCCCGCCGGCGGGGCCGGCGGCGAAAGGCAGCCACCAGCGCCCCTATCGCGGCGATCGAGACCGCGGCGTTGATCAGGCGGTTGCCGAACTCCACCCAAGCGTGGAACTGCCATGGCGCGGCCACGTGGGTCGCAGTGCAGTTCGGCCAGTCCGGGCAACCCAGTCCGGATCCCGTCAAGCGGACCGCCGCTCCGGAGACGATGGTGAGGACCAGGGCCCACACCGCGGCCCAGGCAATCCGCTCGAACGTGAGCGGTGAGACCGTCAGCCGCCGCACCTCGGAGATCCGAAGACGGCGGGCTCCTGCCACGGTCCCGGTATCCATCTCGCCCATCGTAGGGCGAGCCGGCGTCGCCGCCCCAGCGGCGCGACCCTCGCTTTGTTGGCTCCGGGGGCCCTGCCGTAGTCTCATCCTCCGATGTCCACAGTGGTGCCCCCGGTCGCTCGGCGACGCATGCCCGTCGGGCACCGTATCGGCGGGTTCGTCGCGCTGACCAAGCCGCGGATCATCGAGCTGCTCCTGGTGACGACCCTGCCCACCATGATCGTGGCCGCGCGGGGCCTTCCCGGCTGGGGCCTCATGGTCGCGACACTCGCCGGCGGGACGCTCGCCGCGGGCGGTGCGAACGCCATCAACATGGTCGTCGACCGCGACATCGATGCGGTGATGCGCCGCACCCGCCGGCGGCCTCTCGTGACCGGGGTGGTCGGAGCCGGCGAGGCACTGGTCTTCGCCATAGGCCTGGAAGTGGCCGCGTTCGCGCTGCTTTGGGCGGAGGTGAACTTGTTGTCGGCCGTGCTGGCGGTCAGCGCGACGCTGTTCTACGTCTTCGTCTACACGTTGTGGCTCAAGCGGACCTCACGTCAGAACATCGTCATCGGAGGGGCCGCCGGTGCGGTCCCGGTCCTTGTTGGCTGGGCCGCGGTGAGGAACAGCGTGGGCTGGGCTCCCGTCGTTCTGTTCGCCCTCATGTTCGTGTGGACGCCCCCGCATTTCTGGGCGCTTGCCATTCGCTACCGCGACGACTACCGGTCGGCCGAGGTCCCGATGATGCCAGTGGTCACGTCGCTGCGCCGCACGGCGGCGCAGATCTTCGCCTACTCGGTGCTGGTCGCAGCCGTGTCGCTCGTCTTCGGTTGGACCGCCGGCATGGGCGCCCTGTACTGGTCCACCGCCACGGTTCTCGGTTTGGTCTTCTGCGCCCTCGCCTTCGATCTGTGGCTGAGGCCCAGCGAGTCGCGGGCGATGCGCTTGTTCCACTGGTCGATCACCTACGTCACCGTCCTCTTCGGGGCGATGGCAGCCGATCAGCTGTTGCACTAAGGGTTACTCCCATTTGAAGAAGCGGGCCGCGAGCGCCGGCGCGCCGACGGCCCACGCGGCCAGCACCACCCAGGCCCGGACCGGCACCGCGCCCCCGCCGGCCGACAACGACGCGTGCAACGCGTCCGACAGCGCTCCCGCCGGCAGGGCCCTCGCGAAGGCCCGCAGACCTCCCGGCAGCTTGCTCAGGGGGATCACCGTCCCGCCGAGCAACAAGAACACCAGGTAAAGCCCGTTGGCGGCGGCCAGGTTGACCTCGGCGCGCAAGGAGCCGGCCATGAGCAGTCCGATCCCGGCGAATGCGACGGTCCCCAGCAGCACAGCCGGAACGGCAGGCCACACCGGGCCTCCGACATTCCATCCGAGCGCCAAGCCGACGCCGACGATGAGCCCCACCTGCACGATCTCGATGGCGACGACAGCGGCGATCTTCGCCGCCAGAAGCCTCGGACGCCCCAAGGGTGTCACACCAAGTCTTTTGAGCACCCCATACTGCCGCTCGAAGCCGGTCGCGATTCCCAGGCTCACCATCGCAGTCGATATGACCGCCAGCGCCAGGATGCCCGGCGTCAGGAAATTGACGGGATCGCGTACCCCCGCCGGCTTTGGCAGCACATCCACCAACGAGAAGAACACGAGCAGCCCCACCGGGATAGCCACGTTCAACAACACCGCATCGCCCCGCCGGACCGTCAGTCGCAACTCCGCGCCGGCCTGGGCCAAGAGTGCCCTCACCCTCGGCCCTCCTCCGGGTCAGATGGGTCAGGCGGCTCGCCGGTCAGCCGCAGGAAGACGTCCTCCAGGCGCTCGGTCCCGGCGCGCAGGTCACCGAGGGTCAGGTCTTGCTCTGCCAGCCACGACGCGAGCGCGGCGATGGTCGCCGGCGTTCCCGGGGCGTTCACGATGTAGCGCCCGGCAGTCTCTTCGACGACAGCGGCTCCCAACGCCGACCCCAGCGCGGCCACGTCGATGCCGGGCGAGGCGGCGAAACGAACCGCCGAGACCCCGCCCGTAAGCTCGGCCACGGTGCCGGATGCGACCACCCGCCCGCGGTCGATGATCACGATGCGATCGGCGACCCGTTCGGCCTCCTCGAGCTCGTGCGTGGTCAAGACCACGCATACGCCGCGCTCACGGAGGTGTGAGATCTCGGCCCGGATCGACAACCGGCCCTGCGGATCCACGCCCGCTGTCGGCTCGTCGAGGAATACGACTTCCGGCCGTCCGACCAGGGCCAAGGCCATGGACAGCCGTTGCTGCTCGCCGCCAGACAGCCGCCGCCACGGGGTGCGGGCCACCTGCGCGAGGCCCAGGCGCGATACCAGGCCGTCGGGGTCCTCGGGCGAGTCGTAATAGGACGAAAAAAGCCTGACAGCCTCCGCCGGCCCCATGCTGGGGTAGACCCCGCCTCGCTGGAGCATCACCCCGATGCGTTTTGCCAGCTGGTGCGCTCCGGCCCTCTCGCCCGGGTCCAGGCCGAGCACCTTGGCCGATCCGGCTGCGCGTTTTCGGTATCCCTCGAGGGTTTCGACCGTGCTGGTCTTGCCGGCCCCGTTGCGGCCGAGCAGAGCGACCACCTCGCCGGCGTGAGCTTCAAGGTCGACTCCGTCAACCGCGGTCAGTTGGCCGTAGCGCACCACCAGGCCGCGCACCTCGACCGCGGTGGCGTCCTGGCTGGGCATGGCGCACGAAGCTACCGCCACACTCGTACTGCGGGAGGAGCGGAGGAATACTCCCGGGGCGGGATGTGCGGCGCCCTTCGATGGCCCATGATGTAGGCATGATCGAGGCGAGCAACCTCTCAAAGCACTACGGCAATACGGTTGCCGTCGACGATCTCAGCTTCGAGGTGCTCCCGGGGCGGGTCACCGGTTTCCTTGGGCCGAACGGCGCTGGCAAGACGACGACCATGAGGCTCATCCTCGGACTGGACAAGTCCAACTCCGGCTCGGTGACCATCAACGGCCGAACCTACCGGCATCTTCCGGCGCCCCTTCGCGAGGTGGGTGCGCTCCTCGACGCCAAGGCGGTGCACGGCGGGAGGAAGGCGTACAACCACCTGTTGCTCCTCGCGCAGAGCAACAGGATCCCCCGCTCGCGGGTGGATGAGGTCCTGCGCATCGTCGGGCTCGAAGGCGTGGCCGACCGGCGCGCCGGCGGTTTCTCGCTCGGCATGGGACAACGACTCGGCATAGCGGCCGCCCTCCTCGGCGATCCCGGCATCCTCATGTTTGACGAGCCCGTCAACGGCCTCGACCCTGAAGGGATCGCGTGGGTGCGCCAGCTGATGCGAGCGCTCGCATCGGAAGGCAGGACGGTGTTCGTCTCCAGTCACCTGATGAGCGAGATGGCGATCACCGCTGATCACCTGATCGTCATCGGCAAGGGGAAGCTGATCCGCGACGAGAGCGTCAGCGATTTCGTGGAGTCGAGCTCCCAAAGAGCGGTACGGGTGCGCTCGCCGCAGATGGATCGGCTACGCGACCTCGTGGTAGCAGCCGGCGGTTCGTTCGGCGGTTCCGATGATGGCGCGGTCGACGTGGCCGGTCTCACCGCGGCTGCGATAGGAGAGCTGGCCGCTTCCAACGGGGTGGTCCTCCACGAGCTGACACCGAAGAGGGCTTCGCTTGAGGAGGCATTCATGGAGCTGACACGCGACAGCGTCGAATACCACGCCACGGGATCGGTGGCGTGATGGGGGCGGTTATGACCCCGCCGTCACCCACCGATGTGCTGGCCCGCGCACCGGAACCTGCGAAGCCCCGGTTCGTCGACGTGGTGTTATCGGAGTGGACCAAGTTCCGGACGGTGCGCTCGTCGTTTTGGACGCTGGCCATGGGGGCGGTCCTCGGCGTCGGCCTCGGTGCGGTGGTCAGCCTCGTATCCGCCAACCACTACCAGAGTGATCCAGAGGTCCACTTCAACTGGAACCCCACCGACCGCAGCCTGGGCAGCCTCATGCTGACCCAGTTGGCTTTTGCCATCCTCGGCGTGCTGGTCGTGACTGGCGAGTACTCGACGGGAATGATCCGGACCAGTCTGGCCGCGGTGCCTAACCGATCCCGGATGCTCGCAGCAAAGATTGTCATCTTCACCGCGGTGCTGTTCGTTGTGAGCGAAGTCGTCAGCTTCGCCGCCTTCTTGATCGGCCAGGCCCTCATTTCCGGCAAGGCCCCTTCCGCGAACTTAGGGATGCCCGGAGTCCTGCGAGCTGTGTTCGGCAACGGTCTGTACCTGACGGCTCTGGCTCTGCTCGGGCTGGGTCTCGGGGTGATCCTCCGTCACGCCGCAGCTGGGATCGGCACCTTCGTTGCGATCCTTCTGGTGCTTCCCAGCATCGCACTGGCACTCCCGACATCGTGGGCGAAGCCGATCGAGACGTACTGGCCGACCAACGCTGGGTACCGGGTCGCGAGCGTCGGCCACGGTCTGGAGAGGTTCTCGGTGAACGGATCGGTGATGGCGCCCTGGACAGGCTTCGCCGTGCTGGTGGTGTTCGTCGCAGCGGTCTTCTTGCTGGCGTTCGTCCTTCTGGAACGGCGCGACGCCTAGATCTCCTCGATGAGCGGTGAGGGCTCCGGCGAAGACCCCTCCGCCCGGTCGACCGACCGCCGGAGCGCGGCGTGCAGCGAATCAGGAGTGAGCACCCCTAGGTAGTCAGCGCCGTCGAGCACCGCGACCCAGCCGGCGTCGTACTTCAGCATCTCCGAAAACGCCTGCTTCAACGTCTCCGACACCTGCACCGTCGCTTCCATCCTGTGGGCGCGGTCACCCACCAGTCCGTCCCCTTCGAGTTCATCCATCCCTACCCAACCGCGCAGTGCGCCGCTCGCGTCGAGCACCACCGCCCAACGGGAGTTCGACGCATCGAGCAGCCGGCGCGCGTCGGCGAGCGGCGAGCCCGTGCCCACCACCGGCGGTCGGGCCAGGTCATCGGGCCGGATCATGGTCACGCTCAGCCTCTTCAACCCGCGGTCGGCTCCGACGAAGTCCGCGACGAACTGCGTCGCCGGCGCGCCCAACAGGTTCGCCGGCGTGTCGTATTGCTCGAGCCGGCCGCCGTCGGCCAGGACGGCGATCCGGTTCCCCAGCCGGATCGCCTCCTCGATGTCGTGGGTGACGAACACCACCGTTTTGCGAAGCTCCTGCTGCAACCTGAGGAACTCGCCCTGCAACCGGTCGCGCGTGATCGGGTCGAGCGCCCCGAAAGGCTCGTCCATCAACAACACCGGCGGGTCCGCGGCGAGCGCACGAGCGACACCGGCGCGCTGGCGCTGACCGCCGGACAACTCCGCCGGATACCGGCGCCCGAACCGGGCCGGATCGAGCCCCACGACCTCCAGCATCTCAGCTGTCCGCCGGCGGACTCTGGCGCGATCCCAGCCGATAAGCCTCGGAACGGTCCCGACGTTGTCCTCCACGGTCAGATGCGGGAACAGGCCTACATGCTGGATGACGTATCCGATTCGCCGGCGCAACGCGACCGGGTCCACCTTGGTCACATCCTCATCGCCGAGGAAAATACGGCCGGATGTCGGCTCGATCAACCGGTTGATCATCCTCATGGTCGTGGTCTTGCCCGCGCCCGAGGGACCGACGAGCATGCAGGTTTCGCCGTCCGCCACCTCGAGGGTGAGGTCGTCTACCGCCACGGTGCCGTCGGCGTAGCGTTTGGACACCGACTCCAGCCGGATCATCCCTGCGAACCTTAGGCCGTTGAAGCGGTCCGGTTAACCTCGCGGAGGTGCTGCTTCGGGGTGTGCCGATCATCGGGGGATCGCAGCCGTGGATCCAGTGGAGCTGGGTCGAGCACCACTGGGGGGAGATCGGGTCCGCGCTCGGGCAGCACGTCGAGCTGACGGTCATCGCGGTCGGAATCGGCTTCGCTCTGTCGCTGCCGATGGGGCTGCTTGCGTGGCGGTGGAGGCGCCTCGAGAAACCGATTTACGGTTTCACCGGGCTCCTCTTCACCATCCCCTCGCTTGCACTGTTCGCCTTCCTCATCCCGGTCACCGGGCTCGGCACGACCACCGCCGAAATCGGCCTGGTCAGCTACACCCTGCTCATACTCGTTCGCAACATCGTGGCGGGTTTGGACGCCGTGCCGGGAGAGGTACGCGACGCGGCAAGGGGCCTCGGCTTCGGCCGGGCGAGAGAGCTCATGCGAGTCGATCTCCCGCTGGCATCCCCGGCGATCATCGCGGGCATCCGATTGGCGGTGGTCACGACGATCGGCCTGGTGACCGTCGCCAGCCTGGTGGGCGCCGGCGGGGGGCTCGGGACGCTGATATCGGTGGGACAGCAAAACAACTTCCGCACGCAGGAGGTTCTCGGCGCCGGACTGTCCGTGCTCCTCGCCGCAGTGTTCGACGTCACCCTGGTGCTGGTCCAAAGGCTGGTCACTCCGTGGGCCGCCCGGCAGGGGGGCACCTGATGGGCCATTTCCTCTCTGAGCTGTTCCACTGGTACACGACGGGGTCTCATTGGAGAGGTTCCAACGGCGTTCCGGCTCTGGTCTGGGCCACTGTAAAAATCACGGCCGAGGCGGTGCTGATCGCGCTAGCGGTCGGTTTACCCCTGGCAATGTGGCTGGGTCATACCGGCCGTGGTGGTTTTCTGGCGATCAATGTGACCAACGTTGGGCGCGCGCTCCCGGCGATTGCAATCCTCGTGATCGGGGTCCAGATACTCGGGATTGGCGAACCGCCGGCGCTCGCTGCTCTCGTCGTCTTGTCGTTGCCGCCGATTGTCACGAACACCTATACCGCTTTGAGGCAGGTGGACCCCGACGCCGTCGACGCCGCGCGCGGAATGGGCATGACCGGAACCCAGATCCTCGTCCGCGTGGAACTGCCGGCCTCTCTCCCTCTGATCGCGGCCGGAGTTCGAACCGCGGCAGTTCAGGCAGTCGCGACCGTGACGTTGGCCGCGTACGTGGCTTACACCTGTCTCGGATCTCTCATCCTCGAGGGCATCAGCGTCAACGACCACGTCGAGATCGTCGCCGGCGCTCTCCTCGTCATCCTGCTTGCGTTTTTGACCGAACTGGGTCTCGCCGCGCTTCAAAGAGCGCTCACTCCGACCGGTGTGAAAGTGGCCGAAAACGCGTTCGCCACAACGACCTAGTTCATTTTGTCCGGGAATGGATAACCTGCGGCGATGAAGAAAGCGAACATCATCGCTTCAATGGGAGCGCTGGCCTTGATATTGGCGGCGTGCGGGTCCTCCGCAAAGTCAAGCTCCGGCGGATCCGTGGCTGGATCCGCTAAGCCAAGCATCACGTTCGGGGCCGAGAACTTCACCGAGAACGAGGTCCTCGCCTACGTGTACTCGGACGCGCTCAAGGCAGCCGGGTTTCCTTCGAGTGTGAAGCCGAACCTCGGCTCGCGGGAGGTGATCGAGCCGGCGTTGGAGCACGGAGACTTCGATGCGACGGTCGAATACGTCGGGAACTATCTCGCGTTCCTAGATCCCAGCGTCGGGAATCTCTCGGTGCCCCAGACGGTGTCGACGCTGAAGCCGATCGTCGCCAAAAAGGGTCTCACCCTCGGCGCGGTTTCCCAAGCGGCCGACTCCGACGCGGTCGCGGTCACTCAGGCGAACGCCAACAAGTACCACCTCAAGTCGATCGCCGATCTGAAGTCGGTGGCCCCACAGTGGAGCTTCGGGGGTCCCGCCGAGTGCGCAACGCGCATTACCTGCATCCCCGGCTTGAAGCAGTACTACGGCGTTGTGTTCAAGTCTTTCCAGACTCTCGACGAAGACGGGGCTATCACCCACGCCGCTCTGGCGAACGGTTCGGTTCAGGCGGCCCGGATCTTCTCGTCGGACGCAGTGATCGCGCAGGACCACTTCGTCGTCCTCGCCGATCCCAAGGTCTTCCAGGGAGCTGGCAACATCATCCCGGTGGTACGGACCGGAAAGGCGACCTCGCAGGTGATATCGGTGCTCGACCAGGTGTCGAACGCCTTGACGACCTCGGAACTGGTGCAGTTCAACCTCGACGTGTCGGTCAACCACGACGACCCGTCCGCGGTGGCGTCCCAGTTCGTTCAGTCGCACCACCTCGGCTGAACGGGTGGCCGCCGACGAGCCACATCCGCAGGTCTGGGCCATTCGGCACGGAGAAACGGAGTGGAGCAAGTCGGGGCAGCACACCAGCCGCACGGATCTCGACCTGACCCCGGTCGGTGACGAGCAGGCGCGCGCACTTGGCTCGACGCTGTCTGGAATACGTTTCGACCTGGTGTTGAGCAGCCCGATGCTCCGGTCGCAGAAGACTGCCGAGCTCGCGGGCTTCAGCGACTTCCGGCTCGACCCCGACCTTTGCGAGTGGGACTACGGGGCTCTGGAGGGGCGGACCACCGCCGAGATCCAGAAGGACTACCCGGGTTGGTCGATCTGGGACGGGCCTTGGCCCCAAGGTGAAACCGCGGAACAGGTTTCGCAGCGCGCCGACCGGGTGGTGGGGTCGCTCCTGTCGGCGGGCGCCCAGCACATTGCGGTCTTCAGCCACGGGCACTTCATCCGCGTGCTGGGAACCCGCTGGGTCGGAGCGGACGTGACCGCCGGCCAGTGGCTCGACCTCGACACCGCATCGGTTTCCGAGCTCGGTTGGTACCGAGACACCAGGGTGCTCCGGCGATGGAACCTGGTGCCGGGCCACCTGTGAGCCAGCAGCCTTCGAACGACTCGCCGACGGCGCAGCCGACCGAGTGCTATGCGCACCCGGGGCGCTCCGCCGGCTCTGTCTGCCGGCGGTGCGGCAGGCCGATCTGCCCCGACTGCATGGTTGAGGCGCCGGTCGGCTGGCAGTGCCGCAAGTGCGTCAAGAGCGACTCGCGCTCCGCGCCCGTACAGCGATGGCGCCCGCGCCCCGCGACCAGCGGTCAGCTCGGGAACACGCGGGTCACGCCGCTCGTCATTGCGTTGATAGCAGTGAACGTTGGCGTTTACGTGTGGGAGATGGCGACCAAGCCGGGCATCGTTACCACCGCCGGCCAAACCTTTGCGTGTCGTCATGTTGCTGAGTGCCAGTACGGGCTCATCCCAACTGCGGTGCACCATGGGCAGTGGTACAGGCTTCTCACCGAGGCCTTTCTCCACGCGAACATCGAGCACATCGCGTTCAACATGTTCACGCTTGCCATCGTCGGGCCGCCGGTGGAAGCGGCGTTGGGTAGAGCGCGTTTTCTCGCGCTCTATTTGGTCTCCGCGCTCGGAGGGTCTGTCGCCTCGTACCTGCTGAACACTCCAACCCAGGTCAGCGTTGGGGCCTCGGGCGCGATTTTCGGGTTGTTCGGCGCGTACTTGGTAATCGCGAGGCGCCGGCGATGGGACACGAGCGCGATTCTCGCTCTCATTGGCCTGAACCTGTTCATCGGATTTGTCTCCACAACCGTGGACTGGCGCGCGCACCTGGGCGGATTGGTGACCGGGATGGTCGTCGGTGTGGCGATGTCGCGCACCCGTTCTGGTTGGCAGCTGGGTCCCGCCGGCGAGATGGTCGTTGGCATGGGAGCGGCGGTCGTGGTCGCCGCGATCCTGTCGCTGCTCGCCACCCTCCCGCCCGGGCAGGTCAACCTTTAGGCTGATCTAACGGTCAGGTGTGCCAGACCTCGGTGGTTGTCTTCCCGACGAGGGCGATGATCGTCCCGCCGGTCCCTATCGACGCGGTGACACGCTGGAGGTCCGGCGGCCGGCTGGCTGGCGGCGTCTCCTGCTGCCATCGCGATGGCTTTGCGTCGTGGTCGAGCGTCGCTGACCACAGTGCGGGTCGCCCATCGGCCACTCCGCCGACGAGCAGCCGTGAACCGTCAGAGGAAAGTGTCGTGATGTCGATCCGATCGCCGCGAGGGCCGGGCAAGAGTTCGGCCTTGCTTACGCGGAGGTTGCGATCGACCGTCCACACGGCGGCGCGCTCGTCGCCGGCGGCCCCGACGCTACCCGCGACTATCCAGCCGGACCCGGCTGGCGCGATCGCGCCGAACGTCGAGTTCCCGCTGGGGAGCGCCGCAAGCCGAAGCCACTGCTGACCGTTTGGCGAGTACCAGAGAACGCCGCGCTGCGCTTCTGGATCCCCGGGGCTCGGTGCCTCAGCGGTGGCCGCGAGCACGACGCCGGTGGAGTTATCCGCGATTCCCTCACCGAAGGGCGTCTCGCCCGCTAGACCTTCGAACGATGGATCGCTGATCCTCCTCCATGTGCTGCCGTCTGTGGAGCTCCAAACGGACGCTTCGGCGTGGCCGTGGCTGTCGGACCAGGTGCCCGCGATGAAGAAGCCGTGCGGGCCCGACTCCATGCCTGCAAAGCCGACGATGTTGGGGCCTCCGAAGAGCTCCCTCGGCTCCAGCACCTCCGTCCACCCGGTGGGCGATTCGGTCCAGGCGGATGGGCGGGGATAGCCCTCGGTGGGGCTGGCCCTCGAGCCGAAGGCAACCGCCCTCGATCTGTTGTGGGACAGGTACAGGACCGTCTCGTTCGGCCCGTCCTGCCCCGGGACTGGGCTCATCTCAGATCTGGTCCAGGGGCCCGAGGGAGACGCCGCTTGCCAGATCGCCACCTGGCGCGTCTGGTCGGCGACGACCAGGCCCTCGGGGCGGGGCGACTGGAGCGCGATCACCACGCCCGCGATCAGCCAGGGTCGGCCGCCATCCCCGCCTTCGACCGCTTCGGCGAAAGGTTGGGAGCCGGGCTCGGTCACCAGCGCTTCATCGGGCACTGGCGTCCATTTCGGCTGGGGCCGTGCAGGGGCACCGCTCCCGCATCCTGCAACCAAGAGAAAAAGACAGACGATGAGACCGACGCTGGGGATGACGGCGGCGGCTCGCGACCTCCTCCCTGGGATGGATTTCGGCACCGCGCGATTGTGCCCGGCGCCCCGGACGGCGGATAATCGGCAGGTGGATGTCGAGAGCCCCGGTCAGGAACCGGTCTCCGCGCTCGTCTACCCGAGCGACCCACGCGACGGCTGGGAGCCGGGGGCGCCGAGTTTGCGCGCCCTGGCCCCGAGCGTCATCGGCGGCGCGATCGTCCCGCTCGCCGTTTATTACGCTGTCCGACACCAGGTCCACGGCGACGCCACCGCGCTCGCCATAGCGGGTATTCCTGCGGCGGGGTGGGTTGCCTTCACCTGGGTGAGGAGCCGAAAGCTGGATCCGATCGGGGCGGTGGTCCTGTTCGGGTTCATCGCCGGCCTCGCCGTGTCAACCGCGATGGGCGGCAATGCGTTCGTGCTCAAGGTCCGGGACTCGGTGTTCACCGCCCTGTTCGGGGTCGTCTGCCTCATGTCGCTCAGGTTCCTGCCTCGCCCGATGATGTTCTACATCGGGCGGGCCCTTTCCGCCGGCGAGGATCCGGTGCGGATCGGGGCGTACGACCAGCTGTGGGATCTCCCTCCTGCGCGGCGAACCTTCGCCATCATCACCACGGTCTGGGGCGTGGGCCTGATCTGCGAAGCGGCTGCCCGGGTTACGATGGCCGCCATCCTGCCGACCGGCCCCTTCCTCGCAGCGTCGCCGGCGCTCGCGGCGGTCGCGTTCGGGGGCATGTTCGCGTTCACCGTGCGGTACAGCCGTTGGTCACGTGAGCGGGTCCAGGAGCAGCAAGCGGCCGGCGAAATATCAGGTTGAAGCGCCCAGCCGGGCGCCGAGAATCCCTATCGGTCAGCGCTCGCCACGCCCTTATCCCTACCCGGTTCCGGTTGCCCAGCACAAGACGTTGGACAGTCGCCCGTTGACCCGCTTGCCCATCAAGGTGGAGTCGTTGGCGATGAGAAGCACGACGATCAGGAAGGGAGCGGCCGCTATTCCGTTAATGAGAGCGACCACGACGAGCAGGCTGATCGGGTTGACGTGGGCGAGGCTGAGCAGAGTCCCGCCGACGGTTCCAACGGTCACCAGGCTGTAGAACACCGGAGCTTGC
>CAZCCS010000050.1:0-13135 GCA_964497005.1 uncultured Acidimicrobiaceae bacterium
TGGCGGTGCTGGACTTCGGCGGGCCGGACCATCGGATGCGTTTGGTGAGCGTGCATCCCGGCGTCACCCCCGATGAGGTGGTCTCGGCGACGGGGTTCGAACTGGCTATCGCACCCGAGGTCACCGAGTCGAGGATGCCCACAGGTGAAGAGCTTCGACTGATCCGCGAGGTGATCGACCCGGAAAGCTTGAGAAGCTCGGAGCTCCCCGACTAGTGGCAAGCGAGGAAACGTTGTCGACTGAAGTACCTGTAATAGACGGATGGTTCACTCTCGACCCGCCGGCGTTGCTTGGACGGCGGTGCCCGCAATGCGGGACCTACATGTTCCCGCCCACCGGCCAGTGGTGTCCCAACCCGCGCTGCGACTGCGACGAGCTGGAAACCGTGCCGCTCTCGCGCACCGGCACGGTGTGGAGCTACACGGACGCGCAGTACCAACCTCCTCCCCCGTACGTCGCCCGCACCGATCCGTACGAGCCGTTCGCCATCGCAGCGGTTGAGCTGCACACCGAAAGGATCGTTGTGCTCGGCCAGGTGGCCGACGGCTTCGGCGTGGGCGACCTCGCGGTAGGTACCCCTGTCGAGCTGGTAGTGGAGCCCTTGGAGACCGTCGCTGAGGAGACCAGGCTGGTGTGGCGTTGGCGTCCCATTCGAGAGGAGGTCGGCCAGTGAGCAATCAGGTCGCAGTGATCGGAGCCGGCATGCACCCATGGGGCAAGTGGGGCAAACCTTTCGTCTCGTACGCGGTCGCCGCCGCCAAGGCGGCGCTGGCCGACGCCGGAGTCGCGTGGGCTGACGTGGATTTCATCGCCGGCGGGGAGACCGTTCGCAACGGCTACGGCGGGTACGTCGCGGGTGCGACCATCGCCCGCGCCCTCGGATGGAACGGGGCCCGAGTGGCGACGTGCTACGCGGCGTGCGCGTCGGGATCGGCGGCGATCGAAGCTGCCCGCACCAGGATCCTCGCCGGGTTGTCGGACGTCGCCCTCGTAGTGGGGGCGGACACCACACCCAAAGGCTTCCTCGCCCCCAATGCCGGCGAGCGATGGGACGACCCCGACTGGCTCCGATTCAAGCTGATCGGCGCCACCAACCCGGCTTACTTCGGCCTGTACGCCCGCCGGCGGATCGACCTTTACGGGGCAAGCCCGGCCGACTTCGCCGCGGTAAAAGTCAAGAACTCCAAGCACGGCCTCCACAATCCGTTCGCGCGGTACCGCAAAGAGGTGTCGGCCGAGGACGTGATGTCATCGCCGGTGGTGGCAGACCCTCTGCGCCTGCTCGACATCTGCGCGACGTCCGACGGCGCTGCGGCGGTCGTCCTTGCCTCGAGCGAGATGGCCCGCCGGATGGGCCTTAGCAACCCGGTCCGTGTCCGCGCGGTCTCGACCGTCACGCCGGCGTTCCCCAACACCGTCGTCGATCTTCCAGACATCGCGACCGATTCCGCTGCAGCCGTCGAGCCTCCGGCGATCGGATACAGGGAGTCGATCGCCGCGGCGGCTTACGAAGAGTCGGGGCTCGGCCCCGAGGACCTGTCGCTCGCCGAGGTGTACGACCTGTCCACCGCACTCGAGCTCGACTGGTACGAAGACTTGGGCCTTTGCGCGAGGGGCGAAGCGGAGAAGCTCCTGCACGAAGGGGTAACGACCATGGGCGGCCGGGTGCCCGTCAACCCGTCCGGCGGACTGGCCTGCTTCGGCGAAGCTGTGCCCGCACAGGCCATCGCCCAAGTCTGCGAGGTCACCTGGCAGCTCCGGGGCCAGGCCGGCCAGCGACAGGTCGACAACGCCAAGGTCGGCCTGACCATCAACCAAGGTCTTTTCGGCCACGGTTCCTGCCTGATCCTGTCCAAGTGAGCGAAGCTCCCGCCGATCGAGGCGCGCCGGACCCTGCGGTCGCACTCCACACTGCCGCCTGTGACCTCCTCGGAGTCCGTTACCCGATTGTGCAAACCGGGATGGGCTGGGTTGCCGGGGTCCGCCTGACCGCAGCGACGTCGGCAGCCGGCGGGCTCGGGATCCTCGCCTCGGCGACCATGTCCTACGAGCAGTTGGAGCGCTCGATACAGGAGGTACGGGAGCGGACCGACAACCCGTTCGGCGTGAACCTACGGACAGATCACCCCGACGTCGAGAGGTTCGTGGCATTGATGGTCCGCGAGGGCGTCAAGGTGGCGAGCTTCGCCCAAGCGCCCAACGCAGCGATCGTTTCCCGCCTCAAAGATGCCGGCATCGTGACCATGCCGACCATCGCCGCTCCTCGTCACGCCGAGAAGGTGGCCGCTCTCGGCGTGGACGCGATGATCGCCCAGGGTCACGAGGGAGGCGGCCACACCGGTCCGATACCGACAAGCCTTCTGCTCCCCAAGGTCACCTCTCTCGTGGACGTGCCGGTGCTCGGTGCAGGCGGGTTCCACGACGGCAGGGGCCTGGTTGCTGCGCTCGCCTGGGGCGCGGCCGGGGTGGCCATGGGGACCCGATTCCTCTTGACCAAAGAGAGCAGGGTGCCCGACGAGGTGAAGGCGCGCTACGTCGCCGCCGCTCTGACCGACACCGTGGTCACCCGAGCGATAGACGGAGCACCGCAGCGGGTGATCAGGACCGATCTTGTCGACCGGTTGGAGGGTCGGCTCGGGTCCGCCGGCGCCGCGGCCCGCTCGGTGGTCAACGCCATGCGCCTCCGGCGCTTGACCGACACTTCGTTGACCGGCCTCCTCCGGGAGGGCCTGGCGATGAAACGCAACAGCGAGCTCAGCTGGGCTCAGGTGGCGATGGCCGCCAACGCGCCGATGTTGACCCGGGCCACCATGGTCGAAGGCCGCCTCGAAGCGGGGATTCTCCCAACTGGTCAGGTGACTGGGCTGATCGACGAGCTACCCACTGTCGCCGAGGTGATCGACGGGATCGTCTCCGAGGCGGTGTCGACGCTCGTCTCGTTGAGCAATCGGGTGGATTGACCCAGCCGCTCGACGCCTAACCGAGACGCTCGATGATCGTCACGTTGGCCTGCCCGCCGCCTTCGCACATGGTCTGAAGTCCGTAGCGACCCCCCGTGCGCTCCAACTCGGCGAGGAGCGTCGTCATCAAGCGCGCCCCCGTCGCACCGAGGGGATGCCCGAGCGAGATGGCGCCCCCGTTGACGTTGACCTTGGCCGGATCGGCGTGAAGGTCCGCGATCCAGGCGAGCACCACCGACGCGAACGCCTCGTTGACCTCCACCAGGTCGATATCGTCGAGGCTCAAGGCCGCCTTCGACAACGCATACTCAGTCGCAGGGATCGGGGCGGTCAGCATCCACACAGGATCCGCGCCCCGCACGCTTAGATGATGGATGCGCGCCCTCGGCGTGAGACCGTGGGTCTCCAGCCCGCGCTCGTTGACGACCAGCAGCGCTGCGGACGCGTCCGATATCTGGCTCGATACCGCGGCGGTAAGCCGGCCGCCTTCGGTCAACGTGGGCAGGGACGCCATCTTCTCGAGCGAAGTTCCCCGGCGCGGGCCTTCGTCGACCGAAACGTCAGCAACTGGGACGATCTGGGTCTCGAAGCGTCCTTCGTCGATGGCGGTGATTGCACGCTCGTGGGACTGAAGAGCGAAGCGCTCCATGTCTTCGCGGCTGACACCCCACTTGCCGGCGATCATCTCCGCGGCTCGGAACTGCGACACTTCCTCGTCGCCGTAACGTGCCCGCCAGCCAGATGATCCGGAAAACGGGTCTTCGAAGCCGTACGCCTGGCCAGCCAGCATCGCCGAGCTGATGGGTATCTGGCTCATGTTCTGGACACCGCCGGCGACGATGACGTCGGAGGTGCCGCTCAACACCGCCTGGGCCGCAAAGTGGATCGCCTGCTGCGACGATCCGCACTGGCGGTCGATGGTCGTGCCGGGCACCTCGTCCGGCATCCCTGCGGCAAGCCAGCACGTGCGTGCGATGTCGCCGGCTTGGGGGCCGATGGTGTCGACACAACCGAAGATCACGTCCTCTACCGCTGCAGGATCTATACCGGTGCGGTCCATCAAAGCGGTGATGGAAGCAGCCCCGAGATCGGCTGGATGGACTCCCGATAATCCCCCACCTCGCTTGCCCACCGGGGTGCGGACCGCGTCGACGATGTAGGCCTCTTTCATGCTTTCACCTTCCTGATTCCTGCCATTCTCCTAGATTCCGAGCGCTGTCGCGACTTTCGCGGTGTGTTCCGCTGAGGAGCCGTGCGCCGCGGCGAGGCACCAAACCCGTTTCAACCAGAAATGCAGGTGGTAGTCGTCGGTGTAGCCCATCGCGCCGTGGCATTGGAGCGCGACCCTCGCCGCCAGGCTCGCAGCATCGGACGCCATCGCCTTCGCCATCGAGACGGACCTTGACCACTCGGGACCTCCTGAGCGGGCCAGGTAGGCGGCGGTCCACACCGGAGGAGCCGCGAACTCCATCGCCAGGTGGGCGTCAGCAAGTTGGTGCTTGACCGCCTGGAAACTTCCGACCGGCACGCCGAACTGGCGGCGGTCCTTCACATACTCGACGGTCATGCGCACAAGCTCGCGTCCGAGTCCCACAAGCTGGGCGGCAGCGCCGAGAGCGCAGACCTCCGACAAGATCGACGCCTCAACCGCAGCAAGCGGCGTACCCCTACCGGTTGGCTTCACCCGCGCCAGGTCGCGCGTCCTGTCGACCGAGGTGATCGGTTGGAGGGCGACTTCGGAGCGGTCGTAGAGCACCACCTCGCCGGACCGTTCCGCCAAGAACGCTCCCGCGACACTGGCGGCCGGGGCCATACCTAACTCCTGGGCGCCTGACGCCTCGGGGACGACCGACAAGACGACCGAGCCCTCCAGCACCGAACCCAGAATCCCGGTGGGATCGCCGGCGGCCACCAACGCCGGGACCGCCACCGCCGCGGTTTCTAGAACCGGCAGGGGCAACGCCACCCGCCCGGTCTCGGCAAGCACCAGAGCCATCGTCACCCAGTCGAGTCCGCTCCCACCGGCCTCGTCCGGCGCGAGGAGCCCGGTCACCCCGATGGCGGCCAACTCCTCCCACAACGACATGAGCGGCGCCGGCGAACCGGCGCTCCAGGCCTGCTGCAGGGCCGCAACGTCGCAGCGCTTGTCGAGCATCGAGCCAACCGCGTCGCGCACCGCGATCTGATCGTCGTCGAATCCGAAGTGCACGGCTAGGCCCTCGGCAGCCCGAGCAGCCGCTCGGCCGCGATGTTCCGTTGGATCTCGTTGGTGCCAGCGTAAATCGGCCCCGATAATGCGAACTCGAAGCCCCGCATCCACGGATCGTCGATCTCGGTTTCCGCCCCTTGAAGCGCCAGCGCGACCTCGTGCAGCCGCACATCCATCTCCGACCACCAGATCTTGTTCAGGCTCGACTCGGCGCCAGGTTTGGCGCCCCTGGCGAGGGAGGTGACCGATTGAAGGGTGAAGAGCCGGTAAGCCTCGGCCTCCATCCAGCCCCGCGCGACCCGATTGCGAAGTGACGGATCGGACACCGCGTCGACGGAAACTTTTTCCCTGTATAACGACATCAGCCGATCAGCGACCGCGAGAAACCGGCCTGGAGACCGCAAGGTGAGTCCGCGTTCTGAACCGGTTGTCGCCATCGCGATCGACCATCCCTCGCCCACCCCGCCGAGCACATCCTCGTCGCTCACCTCGGCGCCGTCGAAGAACACCTCGGCGAAACCTTCGTCCCCGTCCAATCGGCCGAACCCGCGCACCTCGACGCCCGGCGCGTCCAGCGGCACGAGCAGGTAGGTGAGCCCTCGGTGTCGGGTCGACTCGGGATCGCTGCGGAAAAGCCCGAACAGGTGGGTGCAAAAAGCGCCCCGGGTGGTCCAGATCTTCTGGCCGTACAACTTCCACCCGCGGTCGGTCCGCTCCGCACGGCTGGCGATCCCGGCGAGGTCACTGCCCGCTCCCGGCTCGGACCAGCCCTGGCACCACAGGTCCTCGGCCGCCGCCATGCGCCGAAGGATTCGTGCTTGCTGCGCCGGCGTGCCGAACTCGAACACGGTCGGGGCCAGGAGGAAGATTCCGTTCTGGGTGACCCTTTGCGGAGCCCCGGCCCGGTAGTACTCCTCCTCGAAGATCAACCATTGCCACAGACTCGCGCCGCGGCCCCCGAACTCCTCCGGCCACGACACCACCGCCCAGCGGTTGTCGAACAGCTTCCTCTCCCACTCGAGATGAAGCGCGAAACCTTCCCGGGTGTCACCGGACGGAAGAGCGGGGCGGGGGACGTTGTCCTCCAGCCAGGTCCGCGCCTCGGCCCGGAAGGCCTCGTCTTGCTCGCTAAAGGTCAGGTCCATCTGTCACATCTAATCTTTCGGCACATCTCGTATTCCGGTGTCTCATATACCGGGTTCCTCGCGCACAACCGCGTTCAACCAGGCCGGCGTTTCGCCACCACCGTCCACCACCACTTCGGCGCCGGTGACGTAGTCGGCGTCTCTCGACGCGAGCATCTTGCACACCGCGGCTACGTCGCTCGCGGTCGCGAACCTGCCCGCGGGAATGGTCGCCTCGACCTTCGGGATGTCCTGCCCGTAGTAGTCCTCCAGAAGCTCGGTTCGCAGCAGACCCGGGCTCACCAGGTTCACCCGAACCTTCGGCGCCCATTCGATTGCGAGGCTGCGGGTCAGCCCGACCAATCCAGCCTTCGCGGCGACGTAGGCGGACACGTCCACCGACGGACGGATCGCGACGGTCGACCCGATGTTGATGATGACGCCGCCGTGCTCCTGGGACTGCATTACCTGATTGGCCCTTTGTCCAACGTAAAACGGGGCGAGCAGGTTCAGCGCGACCACCCGCTCGAACAGCCGGGGGCTCATCCGGTTCGCCGGCGCGTAGGGAGTTCCGCCGGCGTTGTTGATCGCCACGTCGAGGCGCCCGTGCTGCCCGACGATCGAATCGACCAACTTGGCGACCTGGTCGGGATCGCGGACGTCGCATTGGAAAAAAGACGCAGCGGTGGAGTCGTCCGGAGGCTCGGTGCGCCCGCACGTCACGACGGTATCGCCGATCCGGGCGAACTCCTCCACGAGCCCGCGACCCAGCCCTCTCGCTCCTCCGGTAACCAGCACGACCCTCGAGTCGCTCACTTGAGCCACCTGGACAACGACCGGACCACACACGCCGGCTCCTCCGCGCCCTCGACCTCGACGCGGATCTCGACGGTGGTCTGCACACCGCCTGGCACCTCGGTCGCCGCAGTGAGAACCGCGCTCGCTCGCAAACGGTCGCCGGGATGTGCAGTCGCCGCGAAGGTCACCTGCTCGGTCCCGTAGTTGATCCCGCTGGAGATTCCCCGAACCTCGAGAAGCTCTGGCAGGAAGCGATTGGTGAGAGAAAGGATCATCAGAGGTGGCACGGGATCTGTCTGCGCCCGAGTCGATGCTCCGGTTGCCCGGGCAAAGTCTGAAACGGCGTTCGGTTCGAGTGTGAACCAGCCGGTCCTTCCTAGCTTCTGGCCCACCGCGCCCAGAAGATCGTCGGGCAACTCGAAGACTGTCGCGGCCGTGCTTGCGGTCACGGGTGTTGGCTGCTGACCGACAGGACCTCACCGGTCATGTAGCTGGAATAGTCGCTCGCGAGAAAGATGATCACGTTGGCTACTTCCCAAGGCTCGGCGGCCCTCCCGAACGCCTCCCTGGAGGTGAGATTGTCGAGCAACTCGTCGGTGGTCACCTTGGCGAGGAAGGGATGCATCGCAAGGCTCGGTGCGACTGCGTTGACCCTCACGCCGAACGCCGAGGCCTCCATCGCGGCGCAGCGGGTCAGCGCCATGACGCCCGCCTTCGCCGCGGCGTAGTGGCTCTGGCCTGGCTGTGCTCGCCATCCGAGCACGGAGGCGTTGTTGACGATCACGCCCCCTCCCCGCTCTCGCATGTGCCGGAGTCCGGCTCTCATGCAGCGGAAGGTGCCGTTCAGCGTGACGTCGATGACTTTGTCCCACTGCTCGTCGGTCATGTCAACCATTTCGGCTGTGCCACCGAGCCCGGCGTTGTTGATGAGAACGTCGATGCCCCCATGACGATCGATTGCGACGGCGAACAGGTTCATCACCTGTTGTTCGTCGGTCACGTCGCAGGTCACTGCGACCGGTTCGTTACCGGTGATTTCGGCGAGCCTTTCGGCTGCTTCTCCCAGTCGCCTTTCGTGGGCGTCGCTCAGGACGACCGTCGCGCCCTCCTCCACGCATCGCTTCGCGGTGGCGAAGCCGATACCCGTTCCGGCCGCGGCCGTGACCAGCACCGTCCGTCCTTCAAGGAGCCGGTGCCCTTCCACGTATGCGGGTGGCTTGGAAAGGTTCACGTGCCGGCACCGTACACAGGCGCGGGCGGCGGTGCGGCGGTGAGCAGATCCTTTACCGCCGGGCCGATCTCGGCCGGGTCCCATCTGGCTCCCTTGTCGATGGTGGGCCCGTGTTGCCAGCCATCGGCGATGCCGACCTTTCCCGCCTCCACCTCGAACACCCTTCCGGTCACCCCCGCCGACTCGGGAGAGCCGAGCCATACGACGAAAGGCGAAACGTTTTCCGGGGCCATCGCGTCGAAGGAGTCGCCCTCGGGTCTGGCCATGGTGGCAGCGAATACCTGCTCGGTCATGCGCGTTCGCGCGGCGGGCGCGATGGCGTTGGCGGTCACGCCGTAGCGTCCCAGCTCGGCAGCCTGGACGAGGGTGAGCGACAGGATGCCGCCCTTCGCGGCCGAGTACGCCGCCTGACCGACACTCCCGAGAAGGCCGGCGCCGGAGGAGGTGTTGATGATGCGGGCGTCGTTGTCGTGGCCGGCCTTCGCCTGGTCCCTCCAGTGCGCGGCGGCCCATCGCGACACGCAGAAGTGACCCTTCAGATGGACCTTCACCACTGCGTCCCACTCATCCTCGGCGATGTTGGCGAACATGCGGTCGCGCACGAAGCCGGCGTTGTTGACGATGACGTCGAGGCGCCCGAACGTGTCGAGGGCCTGCCCGACTATCCGCCTTGCGCCCTCCCAGTCGGCGACGTCGTCGAAGTTGGCGACCGCCTCGCCGCCGGCGGCCCGGATCTCCTCTACTACTTCCTCCGCTGGACGAGCCGACACGCCCGCTCCGTCAAGGGCTGCGCCCAGGTCGTTGACCACCACCCGGGCTCCCTCGCGGGCGAACTCGAGCGCGTGGGCGCGCCCGATGCCCCGCCCCGCGCCGGTGACGACCACCACTCGTCCGCTACAAATCATTGGCACAAATCATTGGGTCTGGCCTCGCTTCTCGAGCGCCTTCTGGCGCAACACCTGCTTCATCACCTTGCCGCTCGCATTGAGAGGCAGCTCTTCGACTATCTCGACCAGTCGGGGCACCTTGAAATTGGCAACCCGTGTCCGGGCGAACTCGAGGAAAGCATCGGTATCCACCTTTGCTCCGGGTCGCTCCACCACGAACGCAGCCCCGACCTCGCCCATCCGGTCGTCGGGTACCCCGACAACCGCCACCTGCGCGACGCCGGAGAACTCGATGAGCGCGGCCTCGATCTCGGCGGGATAGGCATTGAAACCGCCGACGATGAACATGTCCTTGATCCTGTCGGTGATGCGGAGCCCGCCGGCCTCGTCGAGCACGCCCACGTCGCCCGTATGCAACCAACCATCAGGCTCGATCGCTTCGGCGGTAGCGCCTTCGTCCTCGAAGTAGCCGTCCGTCACCGGATATCCGCGCACCAGGATCTCGCCCGGTTCGCCAACGTCGGTTGGTGAGCCGTCGGACCGAACAGTCCTGACCTCCACGCCGGGAATGGCGCGCCCGGAGGTGCTCGAAACCACCTCCGGCGGGTCGCCGACCCTGCACATCGTCGCTAAACCGGTGGTCTCGGTCAGCCCGTACGCGGTTAGCACCACGTCGAATCCGAGCTCTTCGCTCATGCGCCGCAGGAGTTCGACGGGGACCGCGGCTGCACCGGTGACCGCCAGACGCAGTGATTTGAGCTGGTCCCGTCGATCGGCGGGCATGGCAAGGAGGGAGTGGTAGACCGTCGGCGGCCCAGGGAACACGGTGATCTGCTCGCCGGCAATCAAGTCTGCCGCTGCCTCGGGATCGAAGACCGGTACGGGGTAGAGAGTCGCCCCCGCCGTCAGCGCCGCCACCACCCCCGCCTTGGAGCCGAAGGTATGGAAGAGGGGGTTCGAAAGGAGATACCGGTCGCCGAAGCCGATCCCGAGGTTGCTGGCGTAATACCGGTAGGACCGCACGCTCGGTCCGTGCTTGAGAGGCACACCTTTGGGAAGCCCCGTTGTCCCTGAAGTGAACATCAGGTCCGACCGGTCATCGGGAGCTAGGGATGCCGCTCTCGCCTCGGCCACTTCTCTGTTCGAATCCGCTTCACCCGTCGTGATGAAGTCGTCCCAACCGGCGTCGAGGGTGACCGTGAGATTCAGGTGGGGCAACTCCTCGCCGGCGAGCATGGCCCGGTAGTCGCGTCCGAGGAAACTGCCGACGGTAAACAGGACGGAGGCGCGGCTGCGGTTCAGGATGTGGGCCGCTTCTTTGGCCTGGTAGCGGGTGTTGAGCGGCACGAGGACCCCACCGGCGCCGTGGATCCCGAGCATCGCCTCTATCCATGCCGCGGAGTTGGGCGCCCACACTGCCACTTGACCGCCTTTGGGAACACCGGCCGCGACAAGGGCGCCGGCGACCATCTCGGCGCGCTCGGCAAGCTGGGCGAAGGTGAGCCGCGTGTCTCTGTCCACCACGGCTTCGGCGTCCGGATGGGCGGCAGCGACCTCAGCGAGAAGCGCCGGGATCGTGGTTGCTCTATCTAGGTCGTGGGCTGGGTTGGTGACGGTCTGCAAGTTGTTCGGAGCTCGGCGCCAAGACAAGAATGAGCTTCTAGCGTAGACGAGGACTCCGAGAGGGACCCAAAGCCATGGCTGCCGAAACTGTCGTAGACGACCTGCACCGCCCCGCCTACGGAGGGGACCTGCTGATCCGGGGCCTCGCCCGAAATCCTTCCAAGCCCGCGGTGTACCTCGGCGACCGGGTGCTGACCTCGGCCGAGATGGCAGACGAGATAAGCCGTTGGGTGCAGGCGTACGACGCTTGGGGGATAACCCAGGGCAGCCCGACAGCGATGCTCGCGGCCAACCGGCCTGAGGTGCTGTTCGCGATGGGCGCGGGGATGGTGGCGGGATCGCGGGGTACCTCCTTGCACCCGATGGGCTCCTTGGACGACCACGCCTACATCCTCGAGGACGCCGGGATCGAAACCTTGTTCTACGACCCATCGGCTTACGAGGAGCGGGCGATGGCGCTCAAGGAGCGGGTCCCGGGGCTGAAGCGAGTGCTCGCCCTCGCGCCGACCGACGCGGCGGAGGACGTCCCGACCGCTGCGTCCCGGTACGGCAGTAGGAAGCTGAAGCCGGTCAGCGCGCCCCCTGACGCGCCGTACTCGATCGCCTATACCGGCGGCACTACCGGTCGCCCCAAAGGCGTTGTAGGCACCTACCGGTCGATGTCGACCATGACGTCCATCCAGATGTCGGAATGGGAATGGCCGGGCGAGATGCGGTTCCTCTGCTGCACTCCCCTCAGCCACGCAGGCGCCGCGTTCTTCGTGCCGACGCTTTTGCGGGGTGGGTCGCTCATCGTGCTGCCGTACTTCGATCCCGAGCGGGTCATCGACACGATCGAGAAAGAGCGGATCACCGCGACGATGCTCGTCCCGACGATGATCTACGTCCTGCTCGACCATCCCCGCCTGGAGAATGCTGACCTCTCAAGCCTGGAAGTCCTCTACTACGGGGCCGCCGCGATGTCGCCGAGCCGGTTGGAGGAGGGCATGGAGCGACTCGGTCCGATCTTTTTCCAGTACTACGGGCAGGCGGAGTGCCCGATGACGATCACTGTCTTACGCAGAGAGGAGCACGTTGCCGGCGATCGGGACCGCCTTGCCACGTGCGGCCGCCCGGTGCCGTGGCTCGACGTTGCTCTGCTCGACGATGACGGTAACGAGGTGCCTGACGGTTCGCCCGGGGAGATCTGCGTGCGTGGACCGCTGGTGATGAAGGAGTACCTCAACAAGCCCGAGCAGACGGCAGAGGCGCTGAAGTTCGGCTGGCTGCACACGGGGGACGTCGCTCGCGCCGATGCGGACGGCTTCCTCACGATCGTGGACCGGAAGAAGGACATGATCGTCACCGGAGGTTTCAACGTGTTCCCACGGGAGGTGGAGGACGTGCTTTCCTCCCACCCCGGCGTTTCCGCGGCCGCGGTCATCGGGGTTCCTGACGAGAAGTGGGGCGAAGCCGTGAAGGCGGTGGTAGTGCGCCGGCCCGGCAGCGAAGTCGCCGAGGCCGAGCTGATCTCATTGGTCAAGGATCGCAAGGGTTCGGTCTCCGCACCGAAGTCGATCGACTTCGTAGACGCAATCCCTGTAAGCCCGCTCGGGAAGCCCGACAAGAAGGCGTTGCGGTCGCAGTATTGGGATGGTGCTGACAGGTTGGTCAACTAGCGGAACGGGCGGCTGACTTCAGATCTGACCACGTCGCGCCGACGCTCGGTGTGATTGGCTGTCGCGATGGCTACCGACCTGCTCATCGAGGTGGAGAACCAGCCGGGATCCCTAGCGAAGGTGGCAGCGGCGATCAGCGACGCCGGCGTGAACATCGCTGCGGCCACTTGCACCAGGCCTGGTGAGATGGCCGCCATGCACATCCTGGTGAAGCACGCCGAGGCGGCCAAACACGCCCTGTCCACCGCGGCTGTCACGGTGACGAGCGAACGGGAAGTTGTGGTGATCGACGTGGAGGACCGACCGGGGGTGCTGGCCGACCTGGCCCGAAAGGTGGCGGAAGCCGGGATCAACATCGACCTCCTCTACGTGGCGACCAACAACCGGATCGTGTTCGGGTCGGCGGACCTCAGTGGACTGCGCCAAGCCTTGGGAGTCGACGGAACCTGACGATCTCGGCTTGCCGACTCATTCTCGGCGTGTGGGGACGCGCTATCTGGTCGGTTCCAACACCGAGAATCGCCGCCGGCCCCGAGACTGGGCGACAGATTGCTCTCTGGGTGACGAAACGCGCCATTTCCAGCGCGTTCCGTCGCCCATACCTGTTGCGGGTGCCAAAGCGCCACCGGCCCACGCCGGCGCCCC
>CAZCCS010000051.1:0-12977 GCA_964497005.1 uncultured Acidimicrobiaceae bacterium
AGGCGTGTCAGTGGTTCCTCGGTGCGTGAGAAGGAGCGCTGGGCGCAGTCGAGGTGCCGGATCCACGACGGGACCCATGCCGCGCCCTGCTCGATGCATCCGCCGCGCAGCTTGGGGAAACGGTCGAACAGTCCGTCGAGCACCAATACACCGAGGAAGATCGCCGGCGAGTGGTGGATCGCCAAGTAGTCCTTCGATCGAATGTTCTCCCCGCCGCCCAGGTGGTCGGAGACGGGCATGTCGTTGTTGTGGAAAGCCTTGTCGAGCAGAGTTCCCCCGCCCCCGACGTGCAGGACGAACGGGGTGTCCGACTCGGCCAGCACCGCCCAGAACGGATCCAGGTCGGGATGGGTGGGAGCCCGATCGCCTGGGGCCGTGGATGGCACCAGGATGGCGGCGCATCCAGATTCAATCGCTTTGACCGCGGCGGTGGCCGCCCGCGTCGGGTCCTTCAGCGAGACGCTCGCCACGGCTAACAAGCGCGGGTCGTGGGAGCAAAAGTCGATGACCGCCCGATTGAGAGCGTCGGCGCCCACATACGTACCAACACCGCGGCTGAGCCTGTATAGAAGCGGGGCGAACGTTGGGAAAACCAGCTGGGCACCGAATCCGAGCAGGTCCAGGACCCGGCTTCTCTCGACCGGATCCCACCCGCCCATGGCCATCCAACCTTTGTCGCGAAGCAATCGTTCCTCGGCCTGCTGTGCCGCGCCCCCGTCCGAGCGTCGATTGTCGGCCGCGGCCATGGCCCGGTCGAGGATCTCGCGCCGGGGCTCGAAGAATCCCTTGGCCAACAGTTCAACCTGCTCGCTCGAGAGGTAGTCATCGAGGAAGTCGGGCAACTCCATGAGGTGGCTGTCCGCATCCATGACGGTGCGACCGGCGGTGTAGCTCATAACCAGCTCCCCACGCTCAGAGGTGACATTCTGTCACCCGGTTACTGGTGACAGAATGCCACCATGGCGTCTTCGGGGGCAAGCCCCATCCGCGACGTTCCATTAGGGCCCCCGGAGTCGGTGCGACTCAACGGCGCTGAGCGGCGGGAGGTCCTGCTCGACGCGGCAGCCAAGATCGCTTCGGAGCGAGGCGTCGAGGAAGTCACCATGGAGTCGGTGGCTGACGAAGCAAGGGTGAGCCGCCCACTCGTCTACAAGCACTTCCCCAACCGGAGCGAGATGCTCACGGCCGTCTATCGGCGGGAGGCGAATCTGCTGCACGAAGAGATGGCCGCCGAGGTGAGAAGCACTACGACGCTCGAAGGCATGTACCGAGCACTGATACGTGCGTCGTTTCGGGTCTCTGCCGAGAGAGGCGCCCTGTTCGCCGCGCTGCGTGCGGCCGGCGCCTGGAACCGCGAACTTCGAGCCGAGCAGCGAACCCGCGACAGGCTGACCGTCAAGACATTCGCCAGTCAAGCGTCGAAGGAGTACTCGATACCCCTGAAGCAGGCGCAGACGGCGACAGCCATGCTGCTCGGGTCAATCGATTCGATCATGATCCAATGGCGGGCTCGGCGTACCACTGAGAATGCCGCCGCCCTGGAACGGGTTTATCTCGATCTCGTCATCGGAGGGATGGAAAAGGTCGCTGGCGACTCCGGGCTCACGAGGCGGACGTGAAGTGGGTGTCCCAGTTGACAGCGACCTACCATCCCGCGCATGCCGGGAACTCGGAAAACCCTCACCGTCGGGGCGGCGACAGTCGCTGCCGTCGGGTTGGCGACCGCTGGCGGAAGGCTGCTCCTCAAGCAGTCGGCCGCCGCGATCAGATCACGGTCCGACGAAGGGCTCGACTATCTCTATGAGCTCCCCGCGGACGTCGTCCACCATGAAATCCCTAGCGAGGACGGCGGTGCCCTTCACGTAATCGAGCGCGGAGAGGGCCGCGCCCTGCTGCTCGTACACGGCATCACGCTCCAAGCGGGAGTGTGGGCACCCCAGTTCCATCTTCTGGCCGACCGTTACCGGGTGCTCGCAATGGACGTGCGGGGTCACGGTTTGTCCGTGGCAGGAAGCGACGGATTCGGGCGGAAGATCGCTGCGCGCGACATCGCAACGGTGCTTGACCACTTCGACCTCCGCGACGCCATCCTGGTCGGCCACTCCATGGGCGGCATGATCGTCATGGAATTCGCCGGAGACTTCCCGGACCTTCTCTCCGAGCGGGTGGCAGGCCTGGTATTCATGGACACGGCGGCTTACCAGATACTGCCCAAGCCGGCTCTTCCGATCGCCAAGATGCTCGGCCGGCGGATCAACGCCCGGTTCGGCCGGGGCCAGTTCGTTCCACAGAGGAAGTTCGGCGAGGACGACGTCTCCTGGGTGATGGCGCGGATGGCTTTCGGACGGAACCCTTCGGCGAAGGCGGTCGGGCAGGTAAGGAGGTTCCTCGAAGAGGTTCCACAGTCGACGTCGCTGCCATCGGGGATCGATCTTCTCGATCACGACGCGAGGGAGGCTCTCAAGGCGACCAGGACGCCGTCGTTGGTCCTCGTAGGATCCATGGACCTGTTGACGCCGGTCTGGGCGGCCCGGCGGATAGCGAGCTTCCTTCCTTACGCGAGATTCGAGGTGCTGGACGGCGCCGGCCACCAGCTGATGCAGGAGCGGCCGCACGAGTTCGCCGACCTGCTGGACGAGTTCTCGAAGGACCTCTCGGTGTAGCGCCGCCTCGGCGGTCAACGGACACTGTCAGGCCCCGGGATCACGCGGTGATCATGTCCTCGACCAGAAGAAAGGAGTGCAGCAATGCCGGATGAAGCATCCACCCGAGAGGTGATCAATCCCTGGACCTGGCAGGACCAGTTCGGATTCGTCCAGGCCAATGTCGTGAGCGGCGGCCGCCGTGTCGCCTACTGCTCCGGACAGACTTCGGTCGACGCAGACGGCAACCCGATGCACGCGGGGAACATGGCGGCCCAAATCGAGCAGGCGCTCGCCAACCTGGAAACCGTACTGGCCGAGAGCGGCATGGATCTTTCAGACGTGGTCCGACTCAACTACTACGTCACCGACCTCGACGCATTTTTCGCTGCAGGAGAAACCCTCGGGACGTTCCTAACCAACGGCGGCTGCCGCCCGGCCTCCACCCTTCTAGGCGTCGCTCGCCTTGCCTTCCCCGAACTCCTGATCGAGATCGAAGCAACCGCGGTCGCCTAGCGGCTGAGACAGGTGGCGGTGGTCGCGAGAAAACACGTCTGGATCAGCGGCCGGGTCCAGGGAGTCTGGTTCAGGCAGACCTGCGGAGAGATGGCCGAGCAAGCCGGCGTTTGCGGGTGGGTTCGCAACCTCCCCGACGGTCGGGTCGAGGCGGTGTTCGAAGGGACCGAGGCCGCGGTCGAACAGATGGTGGCCTGGTGCCGGCAGGGCCCCTCCCGCGCGGTGGTGACCGCCCTGGACGTCGTCGCGGAGAAACCCGAGGGATGCGATCGTTTCGACGTCACGTAGCATCGCCGTCATGGCAGAAGGAACGAAGGAAGCGATTGCCGCGCTTCGCCGAGCCCACGATGAACTTGCCGCGACTGCGGGCGGGCTCGACCACGAAGCGCTGACAACGAAGTCGGGTTCCGAAGAGTGGACGGTGGCTCAAGTTCTCAGCCATCTGGGAAGCGGCGCGGAGATCTCACTGAAAACACTTCAAGCAGGAAAAGCCGATCCCGAGGCCGCCCAACCGGTGTGGGACCGATGGAACGCCATGTCTCCAGACGAGCAAGCGACCAACTTCGCGGCTTCGGAACGCCTGTTCGTCGAAGCCCTGGAGAACCTCAGCGACGAGGAGTTGTCGACGAAGAAGGTCGACGTCGGTTTCCTGCCGGCGCCTATCGACATCGGGTTCCTCGTGGGAATGCGCTCCAGCGAGGTGGCTCTGCACGGTTGGGACGTGGACGTGGCCTTCGACCACACCGCGACAGTCCGGGCATACCTGGTGCCGTTCGTCTTGGACCGCCTCCCGCTGTTCGCCGGTTTCTTCGCCAAATCGACCGGCAAAACGGGCAAGGTATCGGTCAACACGACCGACCCGTCCCGCTTCTACCTGCTCGAGCTACGCGACGACGGGACGTCTTTGACCGAAGAAGACGGGCCGGCCGCCGATGCTGGCACAGAAGTGGAGATGCCAGCGGAGGCTCTGGTCAGGCTCACCGCCGGGCGGTTGTCCCCTGATCTGACACCTGCCGGCGTCCGCGCCGACGGCGAGCTGACCCTTGACGACCTGCGAAGCGTTTTCCCCGGTTACTGACCTTTATCTTCGGCGTGCGGCCTGCCTCCGGGCGATCTTGCTCCCACGAGCTCCGACTGCGCGGGTCCGTGCTACTTCGGTCGCCATCCGCCGGCGTTCGATGATCCGCCGGCGCATCCAGGGGACCAGCACTGCGCCTAGCGCGATGGCCGCAGCTACGAGCCAGTAGACGATGGACGCAACGACCGGCCAGCTGGTCCTTGTGAGCGTGAAGCCGGGGAGCAGGTTGCTCAAAAGCCGGTATTCCGATGATGCAACCGCGCGGGCCGTGCTCTCGACAGACGCCGTCGGCCCGGCCACCCCGGCGAAAGCCGTCGCCTGGGCCCTTCCCTTCTGGAACGCCACCACCACCAAGGGTGGGTTGCTTCTAGTCGACGAAAACAAAGCAGCGCTCGCGCCCGGTACCCCAGGCACCTCGACCGGCCGGACGTAACTGTAGGAAGCCGACTTGAGGCTCTGTTGACCGAGGTAGTTACCCTTCGCCTGTGACTGGACGGTGGATGCGTCCTTTGCAGACGGCAGCATGGACACGATCAGGCTCACCGCGTCGTTCGACGGCGACGGCTTGGTCCATTCGATCGAATACGAACCGGTTGAGTTAGGTGCGCTCTTCGCAGCGGATTTCACCTCCGGGAAGGGACTGTTCGACGCGGCGACCTGAGTCGAGCTGGCCGGCTTCTTGTTGAAACCCGCCGGCGGGTGGCCGGGCACCAGCGATGAGAGACGGGACCGCTCGATGCTGTGGACCGGTATCAGAAGGAAGAAGACGAGTATCGCTACCCCCACGTACAGCGCGCAGGCCGCGAGCAAGACACGTCGACGTCCTCTCATAGGTGACAGTTGAGCACGGACGCCTGAAGAGAACCTGACAATGCGCTGGGGCGGCCGGGCGAGGGGCGATACAAGCGACGAGGCGCCGGGTAGCTTCGTCTTCGGTGAGCGTGCGGCCCCGTCGAGTTGTCCAGACCCATCCCGGGCATGCGTACATAGCGATTCGCGGAATGCAGGGGCCGCGCGGAGAGGAGATCGCTACGGCTGCCGAACGCGCGGTCCGAGCGATGCGCGGCGTTCGGTGGGCCGAGGTGAACCCGGTGCTGGCCTCCATCGTGGTGTCCTTCGACGACGGACAGGTCGCCCTCGACGATCTCACTTCCGCGATCAGCGCAGTCGAGGAGGTGAACGGCTCCCCGCAGGATCCTGTCAGCGAGCCTGACGACGTCCCCGAGCATCCTGCCGACACCGTCCCCATAACCCGGACGGTGACCGCCTTGACCGCAGACGGGGCGGCGTTCGTTGCTGCCTTCGCCGGGCGAGCCCTCAGGGCGCCGGCGCTCCCAGTCGA
Organism: uncultured Acidimicrobiaceae bacterium; assembly: GCA_964497005.1. Lineage (GTDB taxonomy): Bacteria > Actinomycetota > Acidimicrobiia > Acidimicrobiales > Palsa-688 > DASUWA01. The sequence continues at coordinate 5,579 of CAZCCS010000051.1, forward strand.
AGCCGCGAGCGTGATATCTGCTGTCGAGTCGCTCAGACCGGCGCGAAAGGTGCTCGAACGCAGACCAGGATTGGCGACGGGAACCGCACTCGTTAGCGCCGTCTTGCAAGGGCTCGGCCAGAGTCCTGCCGGCCCGTTCGTGGACGGCGCGCACCGGGCGTTCCGCATCCGGGAGCTCACCGCGCGCCGCAACTCGTGGCTGGCAGCAGAAGAAAGGCTGCGCAGCGGCGGCTCTGCCCCCACGCTGCCTGACTTCCGGGCGGGGCCTCGTCCTGAACCGCTCCCGCCCACCATGGCCGAGCGTTACGCCTCAGCCGCTCCCCTGGCTGCAGTCGCCGCTGCCGGTCTTACCCTCGCACTTGATCGCAACCCGCGGCGCACCGCGGATCTCCTTCTCGCTGGGTCCCCACGCCCGGCGAGGCTCGGCGTTGAAGCCTTCGGGGCGCAGATTGGCACTGCCCTTTCCCATCGGGACGTGGTGGTGATGAATCCTCGAGTGCTCCGGCACCTCGACATCATCGACACCGTCGTAATCGACTCCCCGGTGCTCGTCAGGGCAGGGGGAACCAACGGCCTCGACAGCTCAGCCGCATCACTGGTGGAATCCGTCAAGCGTGCAGCCCACGACCTCGTGATAGCCGGAAAGGCATCGGGGTTGGACAAGGCAGTCGGCCCCGACATCACGGTCGCGGGAGGAACGGCACTAGCCCGCTCAATCAGACAACTGCAGGCCGAAGGAAGGGTCGTCGCCCTCGTGTCTCATAAGGCGGGCGCGGCGATGCGCGCAGCCGATCTCGGCATCGGCATAGTGCACCCCGAGGAACCGCGCCCTCCGTGGGGTGCCGATGTGATTTGCCTCAACGCACTCGATGCTCCGGCCGTTATCGATGCCACCCGACTGGCCCGCACCGCCGGCAAACAGGCGGTCACTCTGGCAGCGGTCGGTTCACTCGCTGCCAGCCTGCTCGCTTTCGGACAGACTCGCGGCGCGGCGAGGCGAGCTATGACCGCGATCCACCTGGCTTCGGCCGCTTCCATGGGAGCCGGGATACGCGTAGGCACCCAGCTGTCCCCAAGACCTGCCGTCGAATCTCCGGAGGCCTCCGTCCCGTGGCACGCCCTCGACGTGGATTCGGTCATGGCCGGGCTCGCAGCAGCGGCCGACGGCCTGACCGAGGAGGAAGCCGCGTCTCGAGCTCCGCCGAGCGAGGGCCCACCCCGGCCGGGGGTTCCCGCGTTGGTCGTGAAGGAACTGTCGAACCCGTTGACTGCGGTCCTCGGTGCCGGCGCCGCGATGTCTGCGGCCGCCGGCTCGATGGTCGACGCAGCGCTGATCATCGGTGTGATAGGCCTCGACGCGACGATCGGAGTCGCCCAGCGGCTTCGCACCGAGGCCGCCATCAAGCGTCTCGGAGAGGCGATCCAGGAAGGTCAGGTGACCGTCGTCCGGTCCGGGCGCGAGGTCGTCGCAGGCGCACGGTCACTGGTCAGCGGGGACCTGATCTCCTTGAAGGCTGGCGACGCGATCCCGGCAGACGCCCGGCTGATCGACGTGACAGCGCTCGAAGTGGACGAGTCATCGCTCACCGGCGAGTCGCTGCCAGTCATCAAAGAACCCGCACCCGTCCCGGACGACACAGCCGTAGCCGACAGGGCATCGATGGTTTACGCCGGGACATCCGTGGCCGCGGGCCGGGGCCGCGCCGTAGTTGTAGCGACGGGCATCAACACCGAATCCAGGCGCGCGGCCCCCGACGAAGCGGTACCCGAGACGGGTGTTCAAGCCCGGCTCAAACACCTCACCGACCGAAGCGTCCCCTTGGTCGTCGCAGCCGGCGCCGGGCTCACCGTCAACAGCTTGCTTCGCGGCGCTCCGGCTCGCGAGGCCCTCACCGCAGGCGTCAGCCTGACCGCCTCAGCAGTCCCCGAAGGCTTGCCGTTCGTGGCCACCGTGGCCCAAGCGGCCGCGGCCCACCGTCTGGCCTCCAACGACATCCTCGTCCGCAATCCGCAGGTCCTCGAAGCCCTCGGCCGGGTGGACGTGCTGTGCTTCGACAAAACCGGGACACTGACCGAGGGGCGTCTGCGTCTCGCGCGCGTCTCCGATGGGTTGGACGATCTTCCCGTCGACAAGCTCGACCGGGATCGCCGACGCGTCCTTGCGGCTGCGTTGCGCGCCACCCCGCGCGCCAGAACCCGGCGCCTCCCACACCCGACCGACCAAGCCGTCGTCGATGCGGCCGTCAAAGTAGGAGTCGGGATCAGCGATGGGGTTCCGGGGTGGAAAAAAGAAACGTCGTTGCCGTTCGAGCCCGGCCGGGGATATCACGCTGTCTCCGCCGATGCCAAGGACGGCCGCTACGTATCGGTCAAAGGCGCCCCCGAAGCGGTGCTTCCCCGGTGCAGCAGCTGGCGCAACGACGGGCGACTAGTGCCGCTCGACCGCAACGCGAAGCGCCGGCTCGAATCCGAGGTGGATCGGCTGGGCCAACAAGGCCTCAGGGTGCTCGCGGTGGCGGAGCGCAACGGCGACCGACCGGCGAAGCTGACCGACGAAAACATCGGCGATCTTGAGTTGATCGGTTTCATCGGCGTTTCGGACGAAGCGCGGGCGACCGCGGCCAAACCGCTCGCCCAGTTGCAGGATGCCGGCATCCGCGTCGTCATGATCACCGGCGACCACCCGAGCACGGCCGAGGCGGTGGCCTCGGATCTGGGGCTCATCAACAGCTCGGAAGTGATTACGGGTCCCCAGATCGACGAGCTCGACGACGAGCAGCTGGGCGAGGTCATCGACCGGGTCGGCGTTTTCGCTCGGGTTACGCCTGCGCACAAGGTGCGGATCGTAAAGGCGCTGCAACGGGCGGGACGGGTGGTCGCCATGACAGGGGACGGAGCCAACGACGCGCAGGCGATTCGTTTGGCGCACGTCGGGATCGCATTCGGCTCGCGGTCGACCCCGGCCGCTCAGGGCGCCGCCGACGTGGTGATAGCTCGCGACGACCTCCAAGACCTGATCGAAACGATGGTCGAAGGAAGGGCGATGTGGGCGTCGGTCCGGGACGCACTGGCGATCCTGCTGGGAGGCAACCTGGGTGAGGTGCTTTTCATTACCGGCGCGGCCTTCCTGCATGGTTCGCCACCGTTGACGGCTCGCCAGCTGCTGACCGTCAACCTGTTCACGGACCTGGTGCCTGCGATGGTGTTGGCCGCGCAGCCGCCGGCATCGACGCGGGTTCAAGTGGGCAGCGAAGGGCCGGAGACCTCACTGTCGGGACGACTCGCACGTGACGTCGCCCTTCGCGCGGTAGCGACCAGTAGCGGGGCTTACAGCGCCTGGGTAGCAGCCAGGCTGACCGGCTCGCAGCAGCGGGCAAGGACCGTCTCGCTCGCTGCTCTCGTCGGGACGCAGCTAGGCCAGACCATGATCATCGGGCGGCACAGCCCTCTCGTGATCGGCAGCTCGCTTCTGTCGGCGGCCGGACTCGCCGCGATTATCCAGACGCCTGGCTTGAGCCAGTTCTTCGGATGCCGGCCTCTTGGGCCAGGCGGCTGGGCAATCGCCTTGACCGCGGCGGCAGGCGCCACCGTCGGCTCGGTTCTGGCCGACGCGATCATCCCATGAGCACAGGTGGCTGATCTCAACTCGGCATGCTGGCCATCTGCGGTTCCATCGGTCTCGCCGGGGGTGGCATGTCGGCGATCTCCATAAGAAGCGCCATCAACGCCGCGTCGTAGATGCCCGAGAAACTCGGGAAGGGCTGGATCGTGTCGATCAGCACCTCGAGCGGGATGTGGGCCCGGATAGCGAGCGTGGCTTGCTGCATCCACTCCCCGGCCTCGGGCCCGAGCGCGTACGCCCCGGTCAGTCGCTGGCCATCGCTCAGCAGTGTCAGGAACCCGTTCGATTCGGCATACGCGTGGGTATAGGTGGCGGTCTTCGGCACTTCTGAAACAAAAGCGGTGCCGCTGTAAGCGCCGTCGATCACGCCCACTGCTGCGGCCTGCGGGTCTGTGTAGGTAACCCGCGGGACGGCTTCAAAGTTCGCCAGCCGGTCGCTGCCGGTGATGTTCGCGGCGACGACATCCCCCTCGTATTCGCCCACGTGGGTGAGCGGCCAGATGCCCGTGACGTCGCCAATCGCCCACAGACGCTCGCCTGCGCGCATGTGGTCGTCCACTCGTATCCCACGGGGATCGGGCTCGATGCCAACCGTCTCGAGGCCGATGCCATCGACGCGCGGGCGCCGACCGGTCGCCACGAGCAGCCGGTCCCCTTTGATCTGACCGCCGCCGTCGAACTCCAGGACGTACTCGTCGCCGTCCTGACGGGCGGCAGCAGCGTGCCTCCCGAGCATCAACTCGATTCCGTCGCGGCGTAGAGCCTCACCGAGTGCTTGGCCCAGCGGCGCAGCCTCCCGGGGAAGCAAGCGGTCGGCGCCCTCGACGATCACAGCGTCGCCGCCCAGACCCAACACGATTTGCGCGATCTCGACGCCCGCGGACCCGCCTCCCAGCACCAGGAGGCGGCGCGGGACAGCTTTCATGCTGGTCGCCTCGCGGGTGGTCCACACGCCGTCGAGCTCACGCAGCCCGGGGACGGGGGGCACGATCGGTTCGGAGCCGGTGGCCACGACCACGTGGTCTGCTGTGTGAGGGACGCCGTCGACCTCGACAACGCCGGTCCCTGCCAGCCGGCCCGCCCCCCGAAGCAGGAGGATGCCCCTGTCCGTCAGCCAGCGCTCCTGGCCGGCGTCCGACCAGCCCGACACCATGTAGTCCCGCCAGGCGAGCGCCGCATTGACATCGACTTCCGCGGTCGCGCCGGCGTCTCGCGCGGCTTGGACGGCCTGCCCTGGGCGAAGAAGCGACTTCGAGGGGATGCAAGCCCAGTAGGAACACTCTCCGCCTACCAGTTCTCGCTCGACCACCGCGACACGCAGTCCCCTTGCCGCAATCGCCGCAGCGCAGTGTTCCCCGGGGGCGCCTCCCCCGAAGACGATCACGTCATAGTCGCTCACTTGGACAGCTCCTCAGCCGCGTTCAGCTCGCTCGTAGGGCGGGTGCGAAAAAGTCGATGAGCAGTTGTGTGACCCGCTCAGGCTCGTCGTGATGCACCCAATGCGTCGCCTCAGGCAGGCGCTCGACGCGGTCCAAGTTGGGCACGTCGGCATGGTCAGGCATGGCTAGCTCGGGTCCCAGGTAGCGATCCCGTTGCCCCCAGATGACCAGTGTGGGCACCTCGGTCGGGCGGAGCTGCGCTTTGGCTTGCTTCGGCGACTGCCGCACCGAGAATCGGTAGTAGTTCATCATGCCGGTTGCGGCGCCAGGCTGCGACCACGCCTCGACGTAGCGTGCGATGTCCTGGGGTGTGTAAGCGTCGGGCCGGGCGGCGCGCAGAAAGTTCCGGAAGAACCGCCAGTTTCCGGCGCGCACTTGGCGCTCGGGCAGCCACGGCAGCTGAAAGTAGAAGAAGTACCAGGACTTGCGGAGCTGGCTCGGCTTGCGCAGTCCCTCCATTAACCGCCTCGGATGGGCCGCGTTAAGGATGGCCAGCCGGTCCACGACTTCCGGGTGGCTCATCGCCATGGTCCAGGCGACGGTTCCGCCCCAGTCGTGACCGACGAGCAGCGCGGACTCCGCACCGAGTTCTTGGATGAGACCGCGGATGTCAGAGGCCAGCCTTTGACCGTCGTAGGCCGCAACGCCGGCCGGCCGCGATGACAGGTTGTAGCCACGCATGTCTGGTGCGACGACTCGAAATCCCGCTGCCGCGAGCGGTTCGATCAGCTGCCGCCAGGCGTACCAGAACTCGGGGAACCCGTGCAGCAGAACGATCAGCGGCCCATCACCGGCCTCGACGTAATGCAACCGTACGTCGCCGATATCGGCGTATCCGTCACGCAGCCCGCTGTCCGGGATGCTTGGAGCCCGCTGTTCGGCATTCGCGCTCTCGCCCCCGCTGTGGTCCTCGGTCGTGCTCATGGCCGCCTCCCTTCCGGCTTGTGCCAGGGATAACGGTAAGGATTTCGGCCCTCCCCCGCGCCAGGGAAACACCCTGGTAGTTCCCCTACGGGTGACCCTGACGCAGTGGCCGAGCGGGGGACCGGACCGGAGCCGAGTCCCGAATCGTCCCGTTTTCCCTGCTCTGTGACACCAAACCGGCCGGCACCTGAGCCAGCGTGGGACGGGCGCGACGGGGCAGGACGGTTTTGTTGGGTGCGATGTTGGGTTTTTCGAGCATGGCCGAGGTGAAGACCCATGTCGCCGTACCCTTGGTGCGATGAGACAGCGAAACCGACTGTTGGGCCCAGACAGCCGCCCGGTCTCGCTGCCTCCGCCCGACTACAACCCGAACAAGGTCCGAGCCACTGGGCTCGTCGAGTTGCCGCTCCATATCCGATGGAGCGGTCCCGCGCTGACCTACGACCTCAACGACCGGCGGGACCTTTGCCGGGTGTATGAACAGGTACTGCGCGAAGGCACCGAAGAGGACATCCAAGAGTTCATCGATGTCGATCGGCTTCCCGGTTTGTGGGACGAGCTCGTTCTCCCCCCGATGGTTCGCCGACGCTGGGCCTATTGGCTTCAGGACAATCGACATGTATACGTGCGGTGCTGACGCCGCTTCAACGAGAAGTCGCACTCATAATCGCCGCACTGCCAGAGGCGGCTGAGTTCGGGCTCGCCGGTGGCGCCGCTCTGATCGTCCACGGGGAGGTCGAGCGACAAACCCAAGACCTCGACTCTCGAGCCTTAGCTGGGGACCCGGCCGTCCCCTGACGTCTCGTCGCGCGCTCGGAGGGATTCGAACCCCCAACCTTCTGATCCGTAGTCAGATGCTCTATCCGTTGAGCTACGAGCGCTGGGAAGCCACGATCCTACCAGCGCCGCGTAAAAGGACCCACGGGCGCAAAACCCGCATAATACGGGGGTTCGCCCCCAACTTCAGGTTTACGGGGCGTGAACCCACGGCTAAGGTTTCCCCTCGACTGAAGCCGAGGGCGGTGACTCAGCCGAGCGGGTGGCGCGCGGCGGAGGCCCTAAGGGAGGTCTTCAACATGGTCGCAGTCCGCCACGTCTCCGGTGAGTTCAGCAGAACCACTTGGCAAGGTGACAGACACCGGGGCGCGGGTAGTCCTGGCAAAGCTTCGGCTCGCCGCGCTCTGATACGGCGCCGGCGGACGGTCCTGACGTTCGCGGCTCTGGCGGCGTCCCTGGCGGTTGCGGCCCTCGGAACGGGATCAACAGCCGTCTGGGCGGGGTTCGTGGCGGTCCTGGTGACCGGTGGTGGATATGGGCAGGCGGATCCTGAGGTCGTCGGTTATCCGCCCGTCCACGATAGCTTTGGTCTCGGTGACCCCCCGTTATCCCGAGGTCCCGGAGCGGGTCGAGAAGC
>CAZCCS010000052.1:0-12957 GCA_964497005.1 uncultured Acidimicrobiaceae bacterium
CTTTGAGCCAGTCTTCCTCCTCCGGCCATGGAAGAAGGTCGAGAGCGCCGCGGTCCTCGACGTCGGCCACAAGGGTCGACCTGACTCCGCGCAGAGCGGTCCGCACGTGGCCGAACCTCGGACCGCGCACCGCGAGGGCTGCCGCCAGGATGACCCGCTCGTCGGTCTCGTCGCCCAGTTTGGCGAGGCGCTCGGCGACGTGGATGTCCGCGGGGGCGAGCACTCCTGCGGCGTTGAACTGAGATAGGGGTGGCCGGGCCCCGATCGCCAGGTCCACCCTGAAGGGATCGAGGTTGGGGGTCGTAACGAGCGTCATCGCTCCACCGCCAGCGAGGCGCCGTCGAACAGATCGGAGAGCCCGGTAACGAGGCTCACGGGCGGGTGCCAGGAGAAAACTCCGCACGGGTTTCCGCCGACGACCGGGCACCCCGGTCCGGTCATGCCGCGAAGGAACAGATAGATCACCCCGCCGAGGTTCACCGCCGGGTCATATCCGGCGAGCCTCCAGCGAAGATAACGATGAAGCGCGACCGTGTACAGGATCGCCTGCAGGGGGTAGTGGGCGTGCTGCATGGCTACGTCAAGGGCCTCGGGTCGGTAGTCCCACGCGGAGAGCTCTTCGCCGGCGCTTCCGAGGCGGTTGGTCTTGTAGTCGGCCACGAAGTACCGCTGGGGTCCGGTTGGTGCGCCGGTCCGGAAGACCAGGTCCAGGCTGCCGGTCAAATATCCCCGGACGTCGCCCGCCACGGCCGGGCCGGCGAGGCGCTCGGAATAGCCGCGCAGCGGGCCGGCTGGGTCGAGGTGGGTCGCGAACAGACGCGATATCTCTGGGATGGCGATCGACCCGCTCGGAGTGTCGCCCCCCGCGAGCGGCAGCTCGAACACGACCTCGTCGAGGCGGTCCGCCCGCCCGATCTGGGCGAGGCTCAAACCTGGTGCCAGCGGGCCGAGCGGAGTCCTGATCGCCCCCACCAGGCCCGCCGCGAGGATGGTCGGGTCGTCGAGTTCGGCCGGTCGTCGGGCCCAGTCTTCGGCGATCACCGACGCGATGTGAGCATCCAGGTCGACGGCCGCGAAATCCACGCGCTCGAGCACCCGGTGGACGAAGGTGCCCACGCCGGTGCCACCGGCCATGGAGCCCAGCGGAAGCCGATGACCCTTCAATTCGTGTTCGTCGCCGGAAGGGACGAGCGGGAAGCCTGCCGGCTCGGCCAGGGTGTCCGGCTCGTCGAGCACGCCGCCGTGTTCCGGCTCGCTCCCGACCGCCTCGCCCGCCGCGAGCAGATCTCCGGCGATGATCCCCGAGTACGACGTTCGTCGCCACAGCTGGTCGAGGGTTCGCGACAAGGTCGCCGATGCCAGCGTGTCGGCTGCGCCGGCGTTTCCTGAGGGAGAAGTCTCCTCGCCGGCATGCAACCCGACATCGGCGGGTTCCACAGACGATGGCGCACTTGTCGCCGGCGAGCACCGTTCCACCGAGATGCAGCCGGGTGCCAAAGCAGCGAGATGTTGCACCCGCTGCTCGACTTCAGAGTCCTTCGGTTGCCTTGGCTTCGGATCGAAGGACCCGTCGAGACGGCGACCCGCGAGCACGCGGAACAACGGCGACTGCTCCGAGTCCTTGACCCGCACCCACCAAAGGATCGTCCGGTGACGAGCGCGGGTAAGGGCGACGTACATGAGCCGAAGGTCCTCGCCGCGCCGTTCGTCCAACTCGAGCCGGCGATGCTCGATCAGGTCACGGCCTGGTTGCGCCGTTCCGACGTCCAGCATTCGCGCGAACTCCGCAGCGGGATCGTGGTACACGACCGGCGCCTCCCGGTCCGGCCCGCGGGCGCAGTCCCAAAGGTACGGGCAGTACACGACAGGGAATTCCAGGCCTTTGGCCCTATGGATGGTCAGTACCTGCACCGCGTCTGCGTCCGACTCGAGCCTCCGGGTGCGCTCTTCGATGTCGCCGTCCGCTGCGGAGTCGTCGACACGGCGGGAAAGCCAGGCGCGGAGCGCGGTGGCGCCCAAGGCACTGAGCGACCTCTCCGAGTGCAGGAGCTGGGCGATGTGCCCGAGGTCGGTCAGCGTCCTCGCGCCGCCGGGCTCCGGGAGGGTCCTCACTGGGACCCCTGCGTCGGCGAGAACCCAACGGTAGAGAGCGGCAACCCCCCGCCTCCGGAGAACCTCAGCCCAGGCGTGCAGACGGGCGTGTACGTCCTCCCACTCCGACTCGTCGACGGTTGCCACCTGCTCGGCCGTCATGCCGATGAACGGTGTCAGCGCGACCGCGGCAGCGCGCGAGCGCGAGGCGGGCTGCTCCAGCGCTTCGAGCAACCGGAGCCAGTGTTTGGCACTGCGCGTGGAGAAGACGCTGTCAGCGCCCGTAGCGACCACCGGGATCCCAGCCGATCGGAGCGCTTCCTGCACCCGTTGGGCCTGCCGGTTCGTCCGTACCAGGACGGCGACGTCGCCCGGGGTAATGGTCGTTCGTAGCCGGCCGGTTTCTCTCGTGAGCCGGGCTTCACTCGTCAGAAGGGCTCTGATGTCTTCTGCGAGGTCACCGGCGATCCACTCCTCTGCCGATCCCTTCGAGACCCCGTAGCTGTTGCGAACCAGCGAGGGATGGTCCGAACCACGAACCAGACGGATTCGCAACGGGACGTCCGAGGGCGTCCCGATCAAACCCGGGTTCCTATGCGTCTCGGGAACGCTCACCTCTCGGTAGAGGATCTCGGGGTGGCCCAACTGCGCGGGCGACAAAAGCGCGTCGTAAGCGTCCACCAAGCCGGCGTCGCTCCGCCAGTTCTCCGCGAGCGTGAACCGCCACTTAGCCAGGCGCGCCGCCTCGAGGTACGAGAAGACATCTCCGCCCCGGAAGGAGTAAATGGCCTGCTTGGGGTCGCCTATCAGAACCAGAACAGTCCCGCCGCGTCCGAAGGCGTTCTTGACCACGCTCCACTGGATGGGGTCGGTGTCCTGGAACTCGTCGACGAGCACGACGTCGTAGCGCTCGCGCAGAAGCCGGCACGCCTCCTCGCCACGACCCCCGTGATCACCATCACCTTCTCGATCGCCCCCGAGGGCTTCGCCGAGCCGTGACAGCAGATCGTCGTAGGTCAGAAGGCTGGCTTCGGTCAGCCGGCGTGCGACTTCGGCCCGGGCCGCGATCGCCAGACGTCGCTGGAGAGCAGCCGCCGACCCTTCTGGGGCAGCCGCGAGATTGGTCCCCGGGTTGGCGAGGGCTGCCCTGACTGCCGACCTGGCCTCACGAAGCGAAAAAGGAACGCCGTGCATCAGACACCAACGCGTGTACAGGTCCTCAACCACATCGTCCACCACGTCGCCCGCGTCCTCGGTCAGCTCGGCGCCGAGGCCGACGCTCCCCGACACACCCAGGCTCCCGAGGACGAGCTGACAGAACCCGTGCGTAGTCGTGATGGTCGCAGCGTCGAAGTTCGCTACCGCGTCGGCCAACCGTCGCTGGCGGACCTCGACGACTTCGCTCGGGCCCGAAGTCAAGCAATCGTCCACGAGGTCGCCGTCGACGGCCGCGCCACGCCCCGAAGAAAACTTCCTCATCCTCTCCTGCGACACCACCAACCGCTCCCGCACCCGTCCGCGCAGCTCCGCTGTCGCCATCCGGGTGAACGTCACCGCGAGAATGCGGTCTATTGGCACGCCCTCCGCGACGAACCTTGTCACGAGCGCTGCGATGGTAAATGTCTTGCCCGTTCCGGCGCTCGCCTCAAGCAGCGTGACGCCCAGACCGGGAAGCGGCCCGGCGACATCGAAGCGTGTGGGTTCCTGAGTTTGCAATGTCGTCGTCACCCGAAGAACCGAACCGACTCGTGGACCAGCAGATCGTCCCAGAGGCGCCGGGCAAGGCGCCCGAAGCGGGATGGTTCGGAGCCGTCCCACCCGAGCCCCGATTCGTCTTCCCGCGGGGCGCTCTCGAACAGCGAGTGGAAAGGGACCCGGCCCCCCAGTACCAGCAGGTGAGCTTCCTCCATCGACTCGCCCTCGAATCGGTCGCCGTCCCACGCCTTCTTCGCGTGAGAATCCGCGTCGTCGCCGTCTCGGCGACCGGCCGCCCACTCTGAGGAGGTCTTGCAGTAAAGCGGAAGCGGCTCGCGCATTCCCCGGTCGTAGAGGTCGATGACCTTTTCCAGTAAGACAGCCGCTTCGCTTGGAGCGCTGTTGTCGGGATCGGGGAACCGCAACTCGGAGATCGTTCCAGCCCCGGCCTTCCGCGAACCGGATCGCCCGATGGTCACCGCCGAGGTGGCCAGGCCGGGCTGGCCGGCCGAGAGTGCGAGGAACCGGACCCAGGCCTCGAGCCGGTGTTTGGCCGCCAGCCGCGAGTAGACGCAGTTGACCAATGTCGATCCTGTGACGCCGGCGACCGTCCCTATGAGAGTCCTGCCACACGCGAGGCGTAGGTTGATCTCGACTGAGCGGGCCTCCGAGCCGGAACAAGGCAACGATTGCACCCGCTGCGCCAACTGGTCCACCGAAGGCACTACCGAGTCGATGAGTGCACCGACCAGCGGCTCCGGAGGCAACAGTCCGCGCGCGCGCTCGACTTCCAACGCCTCTTCGAGCCCCGCGCCATCGAGGACGGCACGGAGCAGACGATCTCCGAACCCCCACTCCTCCAGGGCAGAAAGCTCTATCGGCAGGCTGTCGTCCGGCTCGTCACGGCTACCGTTCACGTAGATCCCGAGCCGCTCCCGCAGAAACCACTGGACCGGGCTCTTGACGAAGCCGACCAGGGATTCGAGAGAGATGACCTCGCTGTCCCAAGCGGGAAGCGGGTTATCAAGGAAAGGCCGGCTTGTCACTCGGGGCCCAACCATGGCTTTCGCCCCCTCGAGATCTACCTTGCTGAAACTCCAAGCGCCCAGGGTGCCGAGGGTTCCCTCTTGGAAGTTGCGCGGGTCGAAGGACTGGAGCGGATGCTGGATAAGCAGAGCGTCCCGCGCCCGGCCATGGCCCTCCGGGGGTCGGACGGTTTGGTCGATCGCGTCGAGCAGTTCGGCGATCGGAACAGCGGGCGGACGGGGACGGTTCGTCCGCTCGTCCCGGCCGGAGTAGGTGATGACGAGGTGATCGGTAGCGGCCATAAGCGCGTCGAGAAGGAGCTGGCGGTCCTCACTTCTGGGGTCTCTGTCGCCGACGTGCGGGTCGGCGGAAACGATGTCGTCACCGTCGCGCCACGGATGGCGCGGAAATATCCCGTCGTCCAGCCCGAGAAGGCAGACCACCCGGTGAGGAACAGAACGCATAGGAACGAGCGTGCACACCGTCAGGTCCCCCGTACGGAAGTTGGCTCTGGTGGGGCGCCCCTTGAGCCGGTTGGCGAGGAGGGCCCGAACCTCCGGTGCAGTGAGTGTCGGTCGAGCCTCCGCAAGGGAGCTCGCATTGGCAGGTCCGATCTGAGGCACCGCGGCGATGGCGGCCTCTACCGCCACCTCGTCCAGGACCCGTCTCAGCTGGTCGGACTGCCAACCATCGCGTAGGTCGGTGCAGGCCAGCGCCTCCGTCGCCAGCGTGACAGAGTCCACCCACTCGGCGACTGTTCTGCGCCCAGACAAAGAACGGATCGCCCCGCCGACCCGCGACAGGTACTCAGCGAACCTCCCGGCCAGATCGACGTCTGTGCTCGCCACATCGTCGACGGGCAACGTTCCCTCGAACAGACGGCAGTCCTCCTCCGACATGGCGACACCGAGGAGCAGGCGGTCCAGCCCGGACTCCCAGGTGTTCGTACCGAGACCACCGAGCTTCCAGCGTTGCCGGTGCTCAGCGTCGAGTCCCCAACGCGAGCCCATCTCGATCACCCAACGTTCGAGGACGGTCAGCTCGTCGTCGTCGAACCGGAAACGCCGGCGAACCGGCTCTCGCCCGGCGAGGTCGAGCACCTGCGACGCGGTCAGCCGCCCGTCGGCCAGGTCCAGAAGGCCAGCCGCTACTGCGAGAAGCGGGTTGGTCTGACGCAGAGACCGGTCGGCCAACCTCACCCGCAATTCGCGGGAACCCGGATCCCCGGAGTCGGATGACCGCTCCTCCGCGAAAACCGCCTGGACGAGGGGGGCGAAGGCCTCGACGTCCGGGCACATCACGATGACGTCACGCGGCTCGAGCGTCTCATCTGTCGACAACAGATGAAGGACTGCGTCCCGGAGAACCTCGACCTGGCGGTAACGCCCGTGGCAGGCGTGGATCTGGATGCTCCTATCTCCGTCTTCAAGTATCGGTCGCTCGTCGACGGCTCCAGCCGGAGGCTCACCGGGCGGCGCGACGTCGATCCGGATGGCAGATTGCAAACGGTGAAGAATGTGATTGCGCGGGTCGTCCGCCACCGGCCTGTACTCGCCGGAGGACGCGCCTTGGGCGGCAAGTACGAGCTGCGTCTCCCGTGCGTCCCGGCCCCAGGAGCGCACCAGCGGGTTCTTCGGGAGACCCGACGTCGGGTCGTCCGATCGCCGAAGTCCGCCCGGAGCGCTCGGCAGTTGGCCCAACCTTTCCGACACCTCCTGCCACAAAGCGCCCGAGGGGTGCAGGAGAAGCAGGTGGATGTCACGAGCCTCGGCCAGAGCCTTGAGGACGAGAAGGTAGCTGGCGGGCAGCCGGGTGAGCCCGAAGAGCGACACCCGAGTCGGCATGGTCACCGAGTCCGGCTCGCCGGCTATGCGCGCGACTGCGACGCCCAGGCGCTCGGCGGGGCTCTCCACGCCGATCCGCTCCCGCAGCAGCCGCCAGAGATCCGCCTGCCAGAGCTGGCTATCCGCCACGCCCTCCCCGCGCTCACCCCTCGCCCACGACCTGATCAGCTCCGGCCGGTGGACGCCGTACTGATCGTAGAGGTCCGCTACGTGCCTCACCGCTGCGAACCGCATCAACGCCCCGTCGTCCCTTCTGGGGGAGGACGCCTCCAGGTGATCGGCCAGAGGTTTTAGAAAAAGGTCCCCGAGGTGCTCGTCCACCACCTTCACCAGCGGCCACACTGCGCGCTCGGGCACCCAAGGGTCCTTCCCCGGGTCAAGCCCCGAAGCAGCAGCAACCGCCGCGCCGACAAGAGACCCCGGAAAGGGAAACGCGATGTTGGCCGCCACCCCGTCGCCACGTCCTGGCGTTCCGCCCAGCCGGTGCGACAGGCGCTGGGCCAGCCACCGCTCGACGCCTCGCGTCGGAACAGCGACGACCTCGGACGCGAATGGGTCCTCTAGCGGGTCGGCGAGGATCCCCGCTAGCACCTCAACGAGGTGGTCGGCGCGCTCGGAGCGGTGTACGTAGAGCATGGTTCGGGTCCCGAGCGTAGAGACCCGGTGTGACGATCCTCAGCCTCCGTGGTCGCCGTGGTCTCCGCCGTCGCCTTTCGCCGGGCCAGGACCCCGATCCGTCGCCGGCGCCATGACCACCGGGATCGTCGTCGGTGGCGGCGCAGTGGTGGTCACGTGGACCGCGACCGTCGTCGGAGTCTTCGGGGCATGCGCTTTGGCCGGCGACCCGGTCGCCGCCACCGCCATGGTCGCGGCCAGCAACGCGGCGACCGACGCACCGATGCCGGCCAGCCACCGGCGGCTCGGACGGCCCGCTCGGCCGGCGGGCATCACTTCGGTCGCGTCGGTCGCGATTGCGCCGGCGGGCAGGACCCCCAACCACCCCGCCGGCTCTTTGGTGCCCTCGGACTTCGCCGCCCGGATCGCAACCGCCATTTCTCCGGCGTCAGCGAAACGCTGGGCCGGGTCGCGCGCCAAGCTCCTCTCGATCGCCGTGGCGAGCGCCGGCGGAACGTCGGGGCGCAGGTGCCGTAACGGCACCGGCCCGGTTGAGGTCGCGAC
The DNA here is from genome assembly GCA_964497005.1 of uncultured Acidimicrobiaceae bacterium. Classification (GTDB taxonomy): domain Bacteria; phylum Actinomycetota; class Acidimicrobiia; order Acidimicrobiales; family Palsa-688; genus DASUWA01. The sequence goes on from CAZCCS010000052.1 coordinate 7,836, forward strand.
CACCCACCCAGCTGGGTCGGCAGCTTCGAAGGGCTTCTGTGCGGCCAGGGCCTCGTAGAGAATGACCCCGAGGGCGTACAGGTCGCCGCTCGGTGTCGCTGCACCACCGAGTAGACGTTCGGGCGGAAGGTAGGCAGGTGTTCCGAGCACCATGCCCGTGACCGTTTCATCGCCGCTCGGCTGAAGGCTCTTCGCTATTCCGAAGTCGGCGACCTTCCAGTGGCCGCCTTCGGACCTCAATATGTTCGCCGGCTTGATGTCGCGGTGGACCAGCCCCGTCGCGTGCGCCGCACCAAGCGCTGCCAGGACCTGGACGGCGATGTCAGTCGCCTCGGAGATCGACAGCTTGCGCGCTCGGATCTCGTCCCGAAGCGAGTCGCCGGGGAGCTTCTCCATGACCATGTACGGGACGCCCTGGTCTTCGCCAGAATCGAAGACCTGCACGACGTTGGGGTGAACGAGGCGCGCCGCGGCCTTCGCCTCCGCTTCGAAACGCCGGCGCACGACTGGATCCGACGCCGCGTCCTCACGTAGAAGCTTGATGGCCACCGGCCGGTCGAGGACCTTGTCCCATCCCGCGCGCACCTCGCCCATGCCACCCCGGCCAAGCAGGTCCCCCACTGAATAACGCCCGGCCAGGGTCGACCGGGCAATTGCCGGGAAGGAAGTCACAACCCAGTTTGATACCCGAAGGCGCGGGTCGGGTAACTCAGGGGGTTAGGTCTGCATGTCGAGCACCGCGTCCGCCAGCCACCCGAGTTCCTCGTCCCACGAGTCCACCGGCGCAATGCGCCTGACCACGAACTTGGAAAGACCGGCATCGACAAGCTCGCCCACCAGATCCCGTAAGGCCTGCCGACCGACGGGTACCACCTCGGCCAGGTCGACGGGTGGCCGGCGCCGGATGGGAACGGTTCGTTCAAGGTCGCTCCGGCCCCGGGCATACCCGATGCTCAATCCGAAATGCTCGGGGTCAATCGACCGGCCGGCCGAGGCAGCCTCGTCCTGGATCCGCGCCAGTATCTCGCCGGCCCGCGCCGGGGTCATCAACGACCCCAGCCATCCATCCGAAAGCCGCCCGGCCCGAACGACCGCCTCGGGCCCGGATCCGCCCAGCCATATCTCGAGGGGATCCTGCACCGGAAGCGTTGGCAGCGCCGGCGAGGTCCCCGAGCCGTTGCCTTCGTCCAGAGTGCCCCCGGCCCACAATGTCCGAAGCTTTGGGACCAGTTCGTCCAGGAGTTTTCCCCGGTGACTGCTCCATATCCCGAGCGCCTCTCGTTCGCCGGGCTGATCGAGACCGGGCACGATCGTCAGGAGCACTCGGCCGCCGCTCAAGCGGTCCAACTGAGCCACCTGCCTGGCGAAGACATACGGTTGGTAGCCGAAAGGGACCAGGTTCACGCCGAGCTTGATCCGGCTGGTCCACGCCGCGGCCATCGCCACCGCGAGAATCGGGTCGGTCGAGGGCAGCACCGGAAGGTCTGAGAACCACAACGTGTCGAAGCCGAGACCCTCGGCCTCGGTCACCATCGAACGCAACCGGCCGGCGTCCGGTGATCCCCCGCCGGCGGACACAGCGAAGCGGACCTTCATGCCGAGCAGCGTACGCTCCGACCGGGCGCACTCTTCGCGCCAAGTGGCATTCGAAGCGCGTTCTCGGCGCTCAGGACAACCATTTATGCGCGAATCCAATGCCGAGAATGAGTCGCCGCGCCCCCGATACGCGCGCTTTGAGGTACAAATGAGCTTTCCGGTGCAAATTGATAGGTTTTTGTTCCAGGCGTTCCGCAGACGCCAGGTGTACCGCAAAGCCACCGGGCGCCCGAGCCACGCCGCCGGCGGCCTTGGCCCCGATTGCGAACCTGCTCATCCCGGTCGCTCCGGACCTGCCCTAATGTGGCTACCGATGCTGAAAATCCGCCGCCGGCTGCTCAGATGGGGTCTGCTCGCCCTGGGCCTTCCCCTTGCCGCACGCCTGCTCCACAGCGCGGCCGACCTCCTGGAATCCCGACAGGGCGCCACGCCGGCGGTCCGGAACCTTCACCGCGCTGGAGGCGCCGTCGAGGCCGTCCAGGACAGCATCCGGGGAAAATCTTCTAGACGTGGCTCGAGGCGGGCCGCAACCTCGGCTTCCACCAGGGACAAGGGATCACAGCCCGGGCCCTGGCAGTAGCCGCCTTCGTCAGTCGACCGAGCGAGTGGCCCCGAACGTAGCCCCGCACATGGTGCAGTAGGCGACGTCGAAGTCGACGCCTCCCGTCGAGGCCACGACCGCGTGGCCGAGCGAGGAATCCAGCGGTGCCCCGCACGTCGCGCACACCGGGTCCACGCTGCCCGGGCCAGAAGAAACCGGCGTGTCGCCCGAGCCCATTGCGGTCGGCGTCCCGCCGGCCACTGCATCCTCCTCCGCCGGCGAGGGATCGGCGCCGTGCGCCGCGAGCCCCTCTCGCACCGCCGCCAGATCGACAGACAGACCACGAAGCACCTGGCCGGCGGTGCCCTCGACGTCGAGGACACTGATCAGCATGTGGGAGCTTTCGACCCGGTCGCTCTTCAGTCGCGCCGACAACCTTCCCGCCCGATCGAGCGCCCGGGACGCGCGGTCGGTCAACTCCAACAGCCCCGGCGGATCACCGACCGTCGCGCCGCTTCGGCTCGCGAGGGCTTCGGTCACCTTCTCCCGGCACAACGCGAGAGATGCGCCCGCCCGCTGAAGAGAACGGGAAGCCGGATTGTCGCCCTCGGCCAGCAAGCCGAGAAGAGGTGTTCGGTTCCGACGTGGCCATGACCCAACCGCCGGGCTTCGTCGTGAGCAAGCCCCACCGCTCTTCGAGCATCGTCGCTGTAGCGGTCGAGCACGACCGCAACGGTAGGGCACCGCGGTTACCGGGTGGCGAACGTCGCCGGTTCAGGGTGGCGAACGTCGCCGGTTCAGGGTGGCGAACGTCGCCGGTTCAGGGTGGCGAACGTCGCCGGTTCAGAATCGCGAAGGTTGCGCCAAGACGTTGGTGGACTTGTGGCTCAGTAGCCCCCGCCGCCACTCGCCGGCGCAGTGCTGGCCGACGTAGAAGGGTTGCCTGAAGTGTTGACCGCGTGCCAGGTCCCACCGAAGCTGGTTATACCGATCCCGTTTGCCATTCCGGCGCCCGAGTCTCCGGAGAAGGTGTACAGCGGCCAGCCCCCGTACGTGACGCGCGTTCCGGTTCCCGTCTGAACGGTGCTGAGCATCGAGGCGTTGATGCCAGCGCCGGCAACGGGTGCTGCGACCCCGCTCGGCAACGCCACCGGCGGCCACACCGACGTGCAGCCGGTCGCGTCGGTGCAGGTGACCTTGCCGCCCTGCTCGGAGCTCAGGAGGTAGAGCGTGCGCCCATTCCCGTTGACAAGAACCGTGCCGGCGTTGCCGACCTTCTTCGCCGACACGGTGTAGGCGGCGGCGGCGCCCGTCGCACCCGACGCCGGAGCCGATGTCCCGGCCGAACTGGCCGGCGTCGTCGAACCGGTCGAACCACTCGAGCTGGTCGAATGGGTCGACGATCCGCATGCTGCGCCGACCACCGCCAGGCCGGCAACGGCGATTAACCCCCGAGTCAACGGCCGTCCCCGTCCAGTCTTCGTTCTGTTCATGAACCAATTACGTCCGGAGACCCGCACAGGATTGCAGCCCCGCTTTGGGTGAACCTGGGTACCACCGATCTTCGGATGACCAACCCTCGGATGGTCAACCCTCAAATGACTAGCCTTCAGGCGTGGTCCTGGCTTTGCTCTTGGTGCTGCTGGTCCTCTTTGTGGTACTCCCCGTGGTGGGGATGACGGTGGGCGCGTTGATTTCGACGGTCGTGGTGGGCCTCTTCATCGGGGCCCTCGGTCGCCTGGTCGTCCCCGGACGCCAACGGATAAGCCTCCTCGCCACGATCTTCGCCGGCCTGATCGGTGCGATCGGGGGCGGCTACATCGGGGACCGAGTCCTCTACGTCGGAGGCTTGGCCACCACCCTCATCGAGATCGGGGTCTCGGCTCTGGTGGTGGCAGCGCTATCAGCCCCGCACAACCGCCGGCTCAGCCGGATTCGCTGACCCGGATACCCGCGGCAGCCGCCACCTCGGCGGCGTGTGCTGCGGCTTCCTCGGAGTCGTCGGCCGAGACGATCAACCATTGAAAGCGTCCCTCTGACAGCTCGACGTGGACCGCAGGCCGTGCTCCGCTTCGCACCATGGTGAAGTCGTAGCCGGTCCCGTGCCGTCGGGTCCCGAACGCGAACGCCCTGGGGATGGCGATACCGGCCATCCTCCAGCCGCGCATGGTCAGCCACGGGTCGGACACGACCCGAACCGACCGCACCCATGACAACGGACTCCGCAGATTCCCATGAAACCCCGCCACCTTCTCCCGCCAACTGAGCTGCAGGACGAGATCGTCACCGTCGACGCGCAGGGTTGCCATCGCCTAAGCATAAGGACGTGAACGGCGCCGACGCCCTAGCGGGGGGGTCAAGCACCCGGTGTCGGCTGGAGCCGCGTCGCCCGTGGCTTTTTTCCGCGTATCCGGGCATGGTTTCGGGGTGCCCGCGGTGAACGTTTACGACAACCCAAGAGCTGGAAAGCGCGTTGAAGCAATCACTCGTAACCCCCTGCCCAATGCTCACAGAGGCGGTAACAGCCCCATGACGATCGACGCTGATCTCCAATGGATCGACGCGACCGAAACCGCAGACCTCATATCCCGCAAGGAGATCACCTCCGTGGAGGTGGTCGAGGCGGCCATAAGCAGAGCCGAGGGATTCCAGCCGAAGCTCAACTTCTTGGTGACCGACGCGTTCGACAACGCTTGGGAGCGCGCTCCGTTTCTGGGAGTGCCGTTCCTGGTGAAGGACATGTACGACGTGGCCGGGCTTCCGACCCGGTGGGGCGCCCGCTTCGGTCCGCTGCTACCGCCGGCGGCGGCGAACAGCCCCCAGGTGGACGCTTACGAGGCCGCCGGTTTGTTGGTGATCGGCAAGTCGGCGTTAGGGGAGATCGGTTTTCTGCCCACCACCGAACCTTTGGTGTCGGGGCCTACCCGGAACCCGTGGGATCTCGACCGGTCACCGGGCGGCTCTTCGGGTGGTTCGGCCGCGGCC
>CAZCCS010000053.1:0-6688 GCA_964497005.1 uncultured Acidimicrobiaceae bacterium
GCAGCTCGGGATCCGCGTCGAAGCGTCCCTGCCGGGAGGGGAAGCCGGGATCGGGTTCCTCTGGGTGGACCCACATCGCCCAGACCAGCTCGGTCACAAGCGAGGTGCGGACCGTCACCGGCAGCGTCACGGCCGAGGGCGAGATCTGGGAAGCGTCTAGGGTTGGCATAGCCACATAACTATATCTAAAAATCCTTTTACAACTATGGCCTCGCGGCGATAACTTGATGTTGACCTTTGAAACACCGAATCGAGGACCCCATGATGCACCCTTTGATGTTGGAGCAGATGGGCCGAGAGCACAGCAAAGACCTCCAGGCCCTCGCAGCTCCGCGTGCGCGCCGTAACTTCGCGCTATTGAAGCGTCGCCGGCGCCAGGCTCAACCCATTTCGGCCGCGGCCTCGGGCATCGCGCCCGCCGGCTGCGCCGCCAGCGCCCTCTCCGCCTGAGTCGAACCGCGGATGAGCAGGGTGGCAGCGACGGCCACCAGGGCCACGACCGCCCCGACCAGGTAAGCCTCCTGGAACGAACCGACCAGTCCCGCGACGTGCTCGCGGGACGCCTGCACCGTCTCCATCAGTTGGATGCCGGCGACGACACCGACCTGATTGGCGACCTGGAGGGCGGCGCTGGCCGACCCCATGTGCCGTACTTCTGCCGAGTTGGCGACCAGGGCCGAGATCGGCGGCATCGACACCCCGCTCGACAGCCCCGACGCGCCGAGCGCCGCGATTATCGCCACCACGCTCGCGCCGGGTTGAAGGTTGGCGAACACGACCATGGAGACGATCATCAGCCCGGCTCCTGCCACCGCGGCGGGACGCTCTCCCGTGCGCGCAGCCAGGTAGCCGGCCGCGGGCGCGCTGATCGCGAAGAGCAGCGGGCGGGCGATCTGCAGCAGACCAGCTGAACCGATGCTGTAGTGCAGGCCCCGCTCCAGGAAAAGCGGGGTCATGAAGAAACCGCCCATGTACGCGAAGTTCATCGCCAAGCCGGCGAGGCAGGGAAGGGTGAAGTTGCGCCGCGAAAGCCACTCGAGCGGGAAGATCGGAGTCGTGGCTCTGCGCTCGACCAAAGCGAACGCGGCGAATGTGGCGATCGATACCGCAGCGGCTCCGAAGACGGGGGGACGGGACCATCCGGTGCTTCCCTCGTTTAACGCCATGAGCAACGCACCGACCGCGACTGCGAGAAGAACGGCGCCTCCGACGTCGAGGCTCTCTCCCTTCGCCGGCTCGGTCTCGGGAAGCACCCTGTAGTTGGCTGCCAGCGCCACAAGGATGAGCGGCACCTGGGCGACGAAGATCCACCTCCAGCCCAGATACTGCACGACCGGACCGCCGATGGCGACGCCGATCACCGGGCCGCCCGCGCCCACGAGCGACCACCAGCCGAGCACCTTGGTCCGCTCCGCCGGCCCGAACACCCTGAAGAGGAGCGACCACGAGGAAGCGGTCAGGCACGCCGCCCCAACCCCCGAAAACAACCGGGCCGCGATCAGCGAACCCGCATTCCACGCACCGGCGGTCAGCGCGGCGCACACGACGGAGCCGACCAGCCCGAGCAGATAGAGGCGCCTGTGGCCGTGCAGGTCGCCGAGTTTTCCGAGGATGGGAGCGGCGACCCCGACCGTCAGCAACGGCCCGGTGATCGCCCACGTCAGAGTCGTCTGGGTTGTGTGCAGGTTGCCGGCGATCTTGACGAGGGCGACGTTGAAGATCGTGAAGGTGACGTTGCTCGAAAGCAGGCCGAACAGGACGGTCGCCAGGAGCCACCAGCGATTCCGAGAAACCACCGTGCTAACCGAGAGGGTCGGCGAACGGGTCCGTCGTATCTCCCTTTGCAGACGGCATTATCTCCGCGGCGACCGCTTCCTCCTCTTCGGCCCAACCGGCGTAGCCGGTACGCTCCAACTCGTCTGCGAGCTCGGGACCGCCGCTCGCGACTATCCGTCCACGCGACAGCACGTGGGTGCGGTCGGCCCTCAGCACCGTCAGCAAACGGGTGTAGTGCGTGATCGCGAGAACCCCGAGCCCGGTCTCGTGGGTCGCCGCTTCAATCCTGCGCGCCACCGCCCGCAACGCGTCGACATCGAGGCCCGAGTCGATCTCGTCGAGCACCGCGAAACGCGGGCTCAACACCCCGAGCTGAACGGTCTCGTTGCGCTTGCGTTCACCGCCGGAGAGGTCGACGTTGAGGGGTCTGGAAAGAAAGCGCTCATCGAAGCCAACCCGCTCGGCTTCAGCACTGACGAGCGCCGCGACGCTGTCTGGATTTTTTCCTGCTGCGGAAAAAGACGCCGCGAGGACGTCATGAAGCGACACCCCGGGCACTTCGATCGGGTACTGCATTCCCAGAAAGAGACCCGCTTGGGCGCGCTCCCAAGTCGGCATCGAGAGAATGTCGGTCCCGTCGATCATGACCCGGCCCCGCGTGACTGTGTAGCCCGGGTGGCCCAGGAGCACGTGGGAAAGGGTGCTCTTGCCAGATCCGTTCGGACCCATCACCGCGTGAACCTCGCCGGAGCGCACCGTGAGGCTGATGCCGCGGAGGATCTCGCGACCGTTGACGTCCGCGTGAAGGTCGTCGATCACCAACGTGTCGTTCGCCGTGGTCATCGCTCGCTCACCACCACATCGTCCCCATCCCGGCTCACTTGGAAGACCTTTACGGGCTGCGTGGCCGGTAGGCACTGAGGCTGCCCATCAATCAAGGAGAACGTGCTGCCATGCTTCCAGCACTCGACCGTGCGATCGAACTCGTCGACGTCCCCCTCGCACAACGACACGTTGGCGTGGCTGCACCGGTCGCTGATCGCGTAGAAGTCGTCGCCGATCCTCACCAGGCAGATGCCCTCTTCGCCCACGTCCAGGCGCAGTGATGCTCCAGGCTGGAGCTTGTCCGCGCTGACCCGTGCAAGCTCGGCCATCAGCTCGCCCCCCGCTGCTCGATGAGCTCGGCTTCGGTTAGCTTTGCGACAAGAGAAGCGCGAAGCGGTGCGGCTATACCACTGACTGGAAGCTGCTCGAGAACCTCGTCGAGGAACCCGATCGCGATCAGCCGCTCGGCGATCTGTGTGGGCACTCCCCTGCTCTCGAGGTAGAAGCGCTGATCCTCGGCGATCGGACCGACGGCGGATGCATGCGAACAGCGGACGTCGTTGTCCTCGATTTCCAGGTTCGGGACGGAGTCCGCGTGGGCGCCCTCGTGGAGCACGAGGTTGCGGTTGGTCTGCATTGCGTTCGTGCCCCGGGCACCTTTGTCCACCCGGATCAGACCGCTGTAGACCGATCGCGACGTGTTGGCGACCACTCCCTTGTAGAGCAGGTCCGATTGAGTCTTCGGAGCAGCATGGTGCTGCACGGTGCGGAAGTCGTGCATCTGGTTCCCGGCGCCGAAGTAGAGGGCGAGGAGTCGCCCGGAGGCACCGGCGCCGACCAGTGTGGAGTCGGTGCGCAGCCTGGCGTACTCGCCGCCGGCCGCAACTGCTGACGAGACGAGCGACGCGTCTCGCTCGACGCGGCTCGCCTGGAACCCGACCTGCCATGCGCTGTCGTCGAGCACCTGCGCGGTCAAGTATCCGAGGTGCGCCCCCTCGCCAAGATCGAGCTCGGTGACAGGGATCACGAGCGAGCCAGCACCGCCGGCGAAGATCTCGACCACCGAAAGCTCGGCGGCCTGTTCGAGCTCCACGGACACACGCGGGAACACGGCAACCCCGCCTGGGTTGACCCGGTGGATCAGGACAACCACGCCTCCCAGCCCTCCCTTCGGAACCCGCAACGAGATCCACGAGGGAGCGAAAGCGCGGTTGAGAGTGACGTACGCGTCCGGGTCTTCGCTGATCGCCGGGCGCTCCGGGTGCTCGCGCTCGGGGGCGGCCTCGCTGGACAGGTCGTCGATCTCCACCACGGATCCAGGTCCCACCGAAAGCTCGGACAGGAACCCGTCCACCGTCTCGACGACGGTGACGTCGCCGGCAATCGACTGGAGCAACTCCGCAGCGATGTCGCGGTGTTCGCGTGGTCGTGCGGTTCCGTCGGGAGCCGAGGCAGGCTCGAACCGGGCGAGGTCGAGCTGTCCGATCCGGCTGTAGCGCCATTCCTCTAGGGACTCGGTGGGCATCTCCGAGGCCTGGAACCGCTCGAGCGCGGCCCTGCGCTTCGCACGAAGCCATTCGGGGCCGCCGAGCGCGGCAGAAGATTCAGCGGTGAAGCCGGACAGTGGTGCTCCTACGAACGAGGCGGACCCAGATGGGTCGTGCACAGGATGGCCGGAAGCCCGGCCGGGCTTTGCATTCTACGGCCCAGCGCGGCGCTCCAGCCAAAGCCCAGGCCGGCGCTCCAGCGAAAGCATCGGGAAATGTCAGTCGGTGGGAATGTCGACCACTACGCGGGTCCGGTCGTCTTTGTCGTAGCGGACGTTCACCGTGCCCCCAACCTTGATTTTGGCCCTCGACTCCGGCGTCGGGAACGCCACCCTGGTGGTCACTTCGAACGGCTCCCCGTCTCCAGGGTCGATCGCCACGGTCAGCCGGCTGCGGGTGACCGGTCCGATGGTCCGCTCGTCCACAACCGAGATGACCTTGGCTTGAGTTTCTTCCCCGGACCGCAGGATCTCCGGGCTGCGAAGGAGGTCCGCTTCCGACGGATCGGCCGGCGGGGGTGAAACGTCCTGCGCGGGAGGCTGGGCCTTGCGCTCGCGTATGCGACGGGGCGGAGAAGGAGGCTTGGGCACCCTCGGGGCGCGAGTCGTGCGCGGTCCTTGCATCGTCTGCTGACTCTGCATCGCCAGGCTGAGCCCGACGACCGCTATCACCAGAAGGACGGTTAGTACGACCGCTCCAGTCACCAGCAGACGAGCCTAGTGAGGACCACGCCACTAGACACCAAGCCCGGCCGGGACGTACCCCAATCCCGGCCTCCTGCCGAGCGGTGGCGCCCCAACCCCACGCCGGGCCGTGAAGGAGCCGTACCCATCGACCGGGCTCAGCCGACCGAACCCTCCATCTGCAGTTCGATGAGCCGGCTCCACTCCACCGCGTATTCCATCGGAAGGGTTCGAGTGACCGGCTCGATGAAGCCGTTGACGATCATGCTCATCGCCTGCTGCTCGGAGAGCCCGCGGCTCATCAGGTAGAAGAGCTGGTCCTCGCCCACCTTCGAGACGGTGGCCTCGTGGCCCACCTGGGCGTCCTGCTCGCCGAACTCGATGTAGGGGTAGGTGTCGCTTCGGGACAGGTCGTCGAGGAGCAACGCGTCACAGCGCACGAAGCTCTTGGACTTCTTGGCGCCCTCCTCGAAGCGGACCAGGCCGCGGTAGGAGGTCCTGCCGGCGTCCTTGGAGATCGATTTGGAGATGATCGTCGACGAAGTCTCGGGTGCCGCGTGGACCATCTTGGTGCCGGCGTCCTGATGTTGCCCGGCTCCGGCGTAGGCAACCGACAGGACCTCGCCCGAAGCCTTCGGCCCCATCAGGTAAACCGACGGGTACTTCATGGTCAGGCGGCTTCCGATGTTCCCGTCGATCCACTCCATATGGGCCTCGGTATCGCAACGAGCCCGCTTGGTGACCAGGTTGTAGACGTTGTTCGACCAGTTCTGGATGGTCGTATAGGTCACTCGGCTCGACGGCTTGCAGATGATCTCCACGACCGCCGAGTGCAAAGAGTCGGTGGTGTAGACGGGCGCCGAACAGCCCTCGATGTAGTGCACCTGCGCACCCTCGTCGGCGATGATCAGCGTCCGCTCGAACTGGCCCATGTTCTCCGCGTTGATCCGGAAGTAAGCCTGCAACGGCATGTCCACCTTCACCCCGGGCGGGACGTAGATGAAGCTTCCACCGGACCAGACCGCGGTGTTAAGAGCAGAGAACTTGTTGTCGTTGGCCGGAATCACCGTCCCGAAGTACCGCTTGACGATGTCGGGGTACTCCCGCAGCGCGGTGTCCATGTCGCAGAACAGGACCCCCTGCGCTTCGAGGTCCTCGCGGTTGCGGTGGTAGACCACTTCGCTTTCGTACTGCGCGGTGACGCCGGCGAGATACTTGCGCTCGGCCTCAGGGATTCCGAGCTTGTCGTAGGTCGCCTTGACCGACTCCGGCAACTGGTCCCAGGCGCTCACCTGCTTGTCGATGGGCTTGATGTAGTAGAAGATGTCCGAAAAATCGATCCCCGACATGTCGCCACCCCACGTGGGCATGGGCCGGCGCTCGAAGTAGCGAAGAGCCTTCAGCCGCCGCTGGGTCATCCACTCCGGCTCGCCCTTCATCCACGACATCTCGCGGACGATCTCCTCGGAGAGGCCCTTCTTGGGCTTGAAGACGTAGTAGTCCTCGACGTCGCTCCATCCCAGCTTGTACCGGCCGAGATCGAGATCAGAAGTTGTAGCCATAGGGCTTGCGTCCTTCCGGAGAGAGGGGGATTTCTCCTATCTCGATAGTAACAACCCTGGAGGGACAGCCGGAAGGTGTGGGCGGTTTATTGGGGATGGGCCGCTTGCGCCGGCGGGCGTTCGCGCCGGCGGACGCTCGCGCCGGCGCGCCCCGGCCGTGGGGCCATCGGGCTGGCCGGGTTACACGGCGGCGGCTTGCGCAGACGGGCCGGCGATGCCGCGCTCGAGCATGCCCACCAACCGGTGGCCTTCGGGGCTCTCCTGCAGCCAGCGGCCCACCGAGGCGTAGGTGACC